>CAZOJA010000076.1:0-9539 GCA_964579955.1 uncultured Veillonellaceae bacterium
GCAATCAGGCTTTTTTGGTCGGCTTGTTCTCTTTGGTCGATGCGATGCTGGACCGACCGATGGGAGATGTGCTGCGCGAGTTGCCGCTTGAAGACGATATTGTGATAGCTCTGCAGAGGGGAGACAACGATCTCGGCCAGTTGCATGTCATGGCACGGCATTATGAAAAGGCCGAGTGGGATGAATTTTCCGCCATGGCCCATAAAATCGGCATCCCGGAGCAGGATGTCGCTAAACTTTACCGTCAGGCGCTGGAATGGGCGCAAGGGTTGTTTGTATTGTTGTCGTAATCGCCGTACCAATCACTGGCCTTCTTTGCAAAGAAGAAGGCTTTTTTGTAAACTAATTGGAAACTAATTATTCCAATGTGTAATAATATAGTGACAAACTTGGAAATTATTTTTTCCAAGCAATCGATGCTTGGTTTGCTGCTGAAGCTGGGATATCGCTTCAATATGGCGGGCGTTGCAGGTTCTCTGCCAGGCTGGGATTGCAGAGGGCTATTGCCAACAATGATTGGCATGGTTTTTGCACTGTTTCTATGTGGAAGGAACATCCTTCACATGAAGAAGCGGAGGCAGAATGGCATGATAATTGGAGTCGCGAAAGAAATCAAAAACAATGAGAACCGGGTGGCTCTGACACCGGCTGGGGCGGAAGCGTTCCGGGCCGCCGGGCACCAGGTTTTGGTGGAGGCCGGCGCTGGGGTAGGCAGCGGCTTCGCCGATGAAATGTACACGAATTATGGCGCGGAAATCGTCGTAGACAAGAAAAAAATGTTTGATACGGCCGAAATGATCATGAAGGTCAAGGAACCGCTGAAACCGGAGTATGATCTATTCCACGAAGGGCAGCTGTTGTTTACTTATCTGCATCTGGCGCCGGAACCCGAACTGACCCGCGCGTTGCTGAGCACGAAAGTTACCGGGATTGCCTATGAAACGATCGAGGGCGTCAACCGCAGTTTGCCTTTGCTGATTCCGATGAGTGAAATCGCGGGACGTATGGCGACACAAGTCGGCGCGCATTTTCTGGAAAAACACGAAGGCGGTAAAGGCGTGCTATTGGGTGGCGTACCAGGCGTCGCTCCGGCGCAGGTCGTTGTCATCGGCGGCGGTATCGTCGGGACCAATGCGGCGCGAATCGCCCGCGGTATGGGGGCCAGGGTCGCCATCATCGACAGTTCGGCCGAACGGCTGCGTCAACTGGACGATTTGTTCCAGGGAACAGTGATGACAATCAGCTCCAATTCCTATAACATTGCCGAGTGGACTCGCAAGGCCGATCTGTTGATCGGCGCCGTGTTGATCCATGGTGCCAAAGCGCCCAAACTGGTTACGGAAAATATGGTCAAGACGATGGAGGCCGGGTCCGTCATCGTGGATGTGGCGATTGACCAGGGCGGTTGCGTGGAGACCTGCGATCATGTGACCACACATAGCAATCCCACCTTCATCAAACATGGCGTCGTTCATTATTCCGTGGCCAATATGCCTGGCGCCGTAGCCCGGACTTCCACCTTGGCCCTGACGAATGCCACATTGCCGTATGCACTGAAAATTGCCGGCCGCAACTGGAAAGACATGGCGAAGGAAGACCCGGGATTTGCCAAAGGCATCAATGTTACACAAGGTCATCTGACATATCAGGCGGTGGCTGATGCACTGAAACTTCCCTACACCGAGCTGGCCGGCTTGCTGTAAAAGGATTCGGACGTCACCGCAGAAAGGGGACGTCTTATGGAATCCACCTGTCTAAAGTTGCCAAACGTTGATCGGGTCGGACTGGTGCTCGATATATCGGAAGTATTGGCAGCCCGTAAAATCAATATTCTCTCTATGGAAGTAGAGCCGAATACCGCATATCTGGAGCTGGAACCGATGACGATGACGGCCCGGCAGGAGGTGGTGGCGGCTCTGCTTGCCATTCCGCAAGTGTTGGATGTCGTAGCGATCGACCTGATGCCGCATCAGGTCCGGACGGAACAGCTGAAGGCAGTGATGACTGCAGTGAGTGAAGGAATCGTGGCAATCGACGCGGCAGGCATTGTGACTCACTACAATCCGGCGGCGGAACGCATTTTGCATTTGCCGCGACAGCAAATCGTCGGACATCTGCTGACAGAGCACCTGCCGGCTGACCTGCCGCTGATGGAAACCTTGCGTAATGGATCCGTATACAACAATCGCGAGATTGTGCTGGAAAAGACAAAAAGCCATTATCTGGCCAGCGGGCGGCCGATTTTCGACCAATCGGGCCGGATCATCGGCGCCGTTTCGGTACTCAAGGACATCAGCGAGGTCCGCGAACTGGTCCAGTCAGTGACGGGGCAGTTGCCTGCGGCGTTTCACCGGATCGTTCACGAGAGCAATGTGATGAAACGGACTTTGGCGATGGCCCGGACAATCGCCCGCGGCGACTCGACCGTTTTACTGAGGGGAGAGACAGGCACCGGCAAGGAGTTGTTCGCGCGGGCGATTCACGAAGCCTCTCCCCGGGCTTCCCGCATGTTTGTGCCGATCAATTGCGCGGCAATTCCCGACCAATTGCTGGAAAGCGAGCTGTTCGGCTACGAAGAGGGGGCTTTTTCCGGCGCGGCCCGCGGCGGTAAGCGAGGGCTGTTCGAATATGCCGATGGCGGAACGATTTTGCTGGATGAAGTGGGGGAATTGTCCAGCACCCTGCAGGCGAAATTGTTGCGAGTGCTGCAGGATGGTAAAATCCGCCGGGTAGGCGGGACCGTGGAAATCGACGTCGATGTGCGGGTGATGGCGGCGACGCACCGAAACTTGGAAGAGCTGATGTCCAGGGATATGTTCCGTGCAGACCTTTATTATCGGCTGAACGTTATTCCGTTGTATCTGCCGCCGCTGCGCGAACGACCGGAAGATATCCCTTTGTTGGTGGATTTTTTTCTGCGACGCTTTGCCATTCGTGCCAAAAAGGCTTCACCAATGATCGGCGAAGCGGCGATGGCCAAGTTGATCCGTTATCATTGGCCGGGCAATATCCGTGAACTGGAAAATGTACTGGAACGGGCGGTGAATCTGGTTGACGGGCCGGCAATTTTGTCCCATCATATCCAGGTGCAGGAGGCCGGTCCATCGATAGCTGCGCCGAAGCATCAGAGCACGCAGCTCAGGTTGGGCGATTCGGTTGCGGAGGCGGAACGGGAAGCTTTGTTGCAAGCGGTGCAACATCATCGCTCTTCGCGTCGGTTGGGCGAGGCGTTGGGTTTGTCGCACACCGCTGTACTGAAGAAACTAAAAAAATATGGCATCATTTTTCCTGCGAAATAAAAATAAGAAGGATTTTGACAGGCTGTAGCGAAATTATTGACTGACGAATCCTTCTGAACAGAAATAAATAGCGGGAATGATGGTTGTGGAAGAGACCGCTGTAAGTGCGGCGCCGAAGGGGCAGGCTGACCTGGCAAACTCTCAGGCAAAAGAACCGCAATCGGACCGAACTCTGGAGAGAACGCCGTCAGGCTGCTACGGCGTCACCGATGGGGAGCCTTTGTGGCAAATCTCTCAGGTAAACAAGACAGAGACAGGGAAGACTAGTTTTTCCCTGTCTTTTTCCATTTCCAACAAATTTTAGGGGGGATTAGTGTGGGTGAACCGCGCAAGACGGCGCTGTATGATTCCCATGTGGCGTTAGGCGCCCGAATGGTTGATTTCAATGGCTGGTGGCTGCCTGTTCAGTATGCCGGCATATTGGAAGAACACAGGGCGGTGCGTGAACAGGCCGGCTTGTTTGACGTGTCGCACATGGGGGAAATCCGGGTGGTCGGCAAAGACGCCGAAGCATACATGCAAAAATTAGTCACGAATGATGTTGCCAGCCTGCAAGTCGGAAAAGTGCGTTATTCGCCGATGTGTTATCAAAATGGCGGTACGGTGGATGACATATTGATTTATCGCTTGGCAAGCGACGCGTTTTGGCTGGTGGTCAATGCCTCGAACAAAGACAAGGACTTTGCCTGGATGAACCAAAATTCGGCAGGATTTGAAGTGCGGCTGCTGGATGAATCGGATGAGACGGCGGAGGTTGCTTTGCAGGGACCTGCCTCGGCCGCCATTCTGGCAAAGGTTTCGGACGCAGATGTTTCGGGTTTGTCCTACTATGAGTTTGTTCCGAACGCTGGCATTGCCGGTGCGGATGTGCTGCTGTCGCGTACGGGATATACCGGCGAGGATGGGTTCGAAATCTATTGTCACCCGGCTGAAGTGACCAAGATATGGGAGGTGTTGTTGGCTGCCGGAAAAGAGTTCGGCTTGCAACCCGCCGGACTCGGTTGCCGCGACACTTTGCGTTTTGAAGCGGCGATGCCTTTGTACGGCCATGAATTATCCGCCGATATAACGCCGTTGGAAGCGGGTCTCGGCAAATTTGTCGCTTTTGACAAAGCCGATTTCAACGGCAAGCAGGCTTTGCTTGAGCAGCGGGAAACAGGAACCGGCAGGAAACTGATCGGGTTTGCCATGACGGAACGCGGGGTGGCCCGGGCGGGATACCCAGTGCTCCATGAGGGTTCGGTCGTAGGGATGGTTACGTCAGGTTCGGTGGCGCCCAGTCTGGGACAAAACCTGGGAATGGCGCTGGTGGATCGTAAACTTGGGTCTGCAGGAACGGAAATCGCCGTTGAAATCCGGGAAAAGCCGGTTGCTGCAAAAATTGTCGCCAGACCATTTTATCGAAGGAGGAATTGACAATGCAGATTCCCAACAACTTGAAGTATTCCAAAGAACATGAATGGGTGCGGGTCGAAGGAAACAACGTGGTCGTGGGGATTTCCGACTATGCCCAGTCGCAGCTGGGGGACATTGTGTTTGTGGAATTGCCTGAGATCGGAGCGGCTGTCATCGCAGGAAAACGCTTTTCGGTCGTCGAGTCGGTGAAGGCCGTATCGGACATCTTCTCTCCGGTTAGCGGGAAAATCGTGGCGGTGAATGAAGGGTTGAACGATGCACCGGAAAAAATCAACCAAGCTCCCTATGGGGATGGTTGGATTGCAGTGATTGAAATGTCTGACAGCAATCAACTGACCGAACTGATGGACGATACGGCCTATGCGGCGCAGGTGGCGAAAGGGGGGCACTGAGGTGACCCGCTGGAGTTATCTGCCGCACACACCCTGTGATCGGCAAGCGATGCTAAGCGCTATTGGCGTTGCCGAGGTCGAAGAACTGTTTGTCGATATTCCGCCGGAAGTCCGGCTGCGCAAGCCGCTCCGCCTTCCCCAGCCTTTGTCCGAAATGGAGTTGAGGGAACATCTTCAGATGCTGGCGATGAAGGATCGGGATTATGAACAGACCTTGTGTTTTTTGGGCGCAGGAGCATACGACCATTATATTCCCAGTGTGGTAGGCCATATTGTTGGCCGCAGTGAGTTTTTGACCGCGTATACCCAATATCAGCCGGAGATCGCCCAAGGCTATTTACAGGCGTTATGGGAATACCAGAGCCTGATCTGTCTGTTGACCGGCATGGAAATGGCTGTGACTTCGCTGTATGACGGGGCGACGGCGATGGCTGAAGCGGCGATGATGGCCTGCGGGATAACCGGACGCAACGAGGTGCTTGTTTCGCGGACGGTGCATCCGCATTGGCGTGATGTGCTGGCTACCTATGCCAGGGATCGTTCGATGAAAATCACAACCTATGATTATTGCGACGGCGTAAGCGACATTTCAAAACTCGCCGGGTTGGTGACGGAGAGCACCGCTGCTGTGATCTGTCAGACGCCGAACTTCTTTGGCTGTCTGGAAGATGTAGGCGGTCTTGGCGCTATTGCCCATAAGCAGGGGGCTTTGCTGATCGCGGCTGTGAATCCGGTTTCCCTTGGACTGCTGGAGGCACCGGGATCCCTGGGCGCCGATATTGTGGTAGGTGAAGGGCAGTCAATGGGGTTGCCGCTCTCGTTCGGCGGTCCATACATCGGTTTTCTGGCGACTCGCGACAAATGGCTGCGCCGCACGCCGGGCCGCATCGTCGGCCAGACTGTGGACCAGGACGGAACCCGCGGCTTTGTGCTGACTATTCAGGCGCGCGAGCAGCATATCCGCAGGGAAAAGGCAACGTCCAACATTTGTTCCAACGAAGCATTGTGCTCGCTGGCTGTCGCGGTGTATCTGTGTGCGCTGGGCAAGCAAGGCTTGCGCCAGGTGGCGGAACTTTGCCTGCAGAAAGCGCATTATGCGAGGCAGACAATCACGGAGATTCCCGGCTTCAGTCCCGTTTTTGGCCAGCCTGTCTTCAACGAATTCGTCGTCCGTTGCCCCATATCGCCGCGCGAAATAAATGGAGAACTGCGGGAGGCCGGCGTGGTAGCCGGACTTGACCTGGAACGTTATTATCCTGAACTTGCCGGCTGCCTGTTGACGGCTGTGACGGAAAAACGGACGCGTGAAGAAATCGACTTACTGGCAGGGTTGCTGAAGGAGGTGTCGGCATGAGACGTTCAGCCGCTTTGATTTTTGAATTGAGCCGTCCGGGGCGACTGGCGCTGGATTTGCCGCAACCGGATGTGCCGGTGCAGAATGTGGAGACCTTGATTCCTGGTTCTTTCCTGCGCAGCGAACCCGCTGCCTTGCCGGAAGTCAGCCAGCTTGACCTTGTGCGCCACTTCACGGAACTGTCGCAGCGGACTTTTGGCGTCGATTCGGGATTTTATCCGCTGGGGTCCTGTACGATGAAGTACAATCCGAAAGTGAACGAGGATGTTGCTGCTTTGCCGGCCTGGTCCGGATTGCATCCGCTGGAGGATTATCGTGATGCCCAGGGAGCCTTGCAACTGATGTTTGAATTACAGCAGATGCTTGGCGAAATTTCCGGTATGGACGCAGTGACCTTGCAGCCGGTTGCGGGTGCGCATGGGGAATTGACCGGGTTAAAACTGATCCGGGCTTATCACCGCCACCGCGGGGAAGAAAACCGTATCCGCGTGATTGTTCCTGACTCGGCGCACGGAACGAATCCGGCGACGGTAAGCGTCTGCGGCATGGAAACCGTAGAAATCCGTTCGCATCCCGACGGCGCGATCGACCTCGATGCTTTGCGGGCGGCCGTCAACGAGGACACTGCGGCGTTGATGCTGACCAATCCCAGTACACTGGGGTTATTTGAGAAAAACATCTGCGCAGTGACCGAAATCGTTCACGCCGCCGGTGGTCTGGTATATTACGACGGGGCCAATGCCAATGCGATAATGGGTCTGACCCGACCGGGCGATATGGGATTTGATGTGATCCATTTCAATCTGCACAAAACCTTCAGCACGCCGCACGGCGGCGGAGGGCCCGGTGCCGGACCGGTTGGCGTGAAGAAGATTCTCGAACCGTTTTTGCCGATTCCGGTGGTCACGCAGGCGGCGGATGGAACTTACTGTTTTGTGCAAGACAGACCGCTGTCGATCGGACGGATGCATTCCTTTTACGGAAACTTCGGCATTCTGATCCGGGCCTACGCTTATATTCTGACCATGGGAGCGGCCGGGTTGCGTCAGGTAAGCGAAGACGCGGTGCTTAACGCGAATTATTGCCTGGCCCGGCTGCGTGATGTCTACCATGCTCCGTTCGACAGACACTGCATGCATGAATGTGTCCTGACCTCGCAGAAACAGAATCCGCAGGGAATCCGGACCCTGGATATCGCCAAGCGGTTGCTGGACTACGGGGTTCATCCGCCGACGATCTATTTTCCGCTGATCGTTGCGGAAGCGTTGATGATTGAGCCGACAGAAACGGAAAGCAAGGAAACGTTGGATGCCTTCGTCGAGATCATGCGACGGATCGCCCAGGAAGCTGCTGAGAATCCGGATTTGATCCACCAGGCGCCGACAACTACGGTAGTCGGCCGGCTGGACGAAGCGGCTGCCGCAAGAAAGCCGAATCTGCGCTGGAAACCGGCCGAATAATGACAAGGCCGACTTGGCGGTTATTGCAGGATACATCTTCATCGGCCGCCTGGAACATGGCGGCCGATGAGACCATGCTGATCAGTTGCGGCGGGGAAGCGGGCCGGCCGACGTTGCGCTTTTATGGCTGGAACCCGCCGGCAGTCAGTATAGGCTATTTTCAGAGACTTGCCGCGGAAATCGATCAGGCAGCTTGTCGGACTCTGGGCATAGACGTTGTCCGGCGATTGACCGGCGGCCGGGCGGTGCTGCATGAACGGGAACTGACTTACAGTCTGGTGGTCAGGGAAGATGAACCCTACATTCCGCCAACGGTAACCGAATCCTATCGTTTTTTTAGCCGTGCGATCGTTGCTGGACTGGAAAAACTGGGGGTCGCCGCCGAGATGAAATCGCCGGAACCGCAGAGGGGGAAGCTGCGGGCGCATGCTTCGGCGGCTTGTTTTGACGCACCGTCGCATTATGAGATCACCGTTGAGGGCAGAAAACTGGTCGGCAGTGCGCAGGTTCGCCGGGATGGCGTTTTGTTGCAGCATGGCTCTATCTTGTTGTCATTTCAGCCGGATCAAATGGCTGCAGTTTTGCAGCGGACGCAATCTGACTGCACTGAATTTCTGGCGTTGGAACTGGCGGAACGGGCAATCGGACTGGACGAAGTCCTCGGCGGACCGGTCGATGCAGCGGCTGTGGCGCTGGCCATTCGCAGCGGTTTCGAGGAAAAGTGCGGCTTGCTTTTCCAGACCGATGCTTGGCTGGATTCAGAATTGAGCCGGATTGATGAATTGGTCAAACAAAAATATAGCGCCAAAGCATGGAATTTTCGACGTTAGTTTGACAAGATCCCTTGTTGTCGTGTATAATTCTGCTGGTAAGAACCCGTTACACTCCCCGAAGGCTGATGTGGAGGGAGGGAGAACAATTGTCGGAAGTCCATGTAGGAAAGAATGAAACATTGGATAGCGCGCTGCGCCGGTTCAAACGCTCCTGTCAGAAAGCCGGGGTATTGGCTGATGTACGCAAGCACGAACACTATGACAAGCCGAGCGTGAAGAAAAAGAAAAAGTCCGAAGCGGCACGCAAGCGGAAGTTCAAGTAATTCGGAGGCATTGCGATGACACTCAGGGACCGGTTGACGGAAGACATGAAACAGGCGATGAAGGATAAGGAAGCAGGCAAGTTAAAATTGTCTGTCATTCGTATGGTCCGCTCCGCTGCCAAAAATGTCGAGATCGATCGGCGCAAAGAGCTTGACGACAACGAGCTGTTGGATGTTGTGGCAAAAGAAGTCAAAATGCGGCGTGATTCGCTTGACGAGTTTCGCAAGGCGGGTCGCCCCGAGCTGCTGGCTACGCTGGAGCAGGAAATAGCCATTTTGATGGAATATTTGCCGGAACAGATGAGCGAAGCGGAAGTCCGCGCCTTGGTTACGCAGGCGGTTGCTGATGCACAGGCGGCAAGCGCTAAAGACATGGGGAAAGTGATGGCTCTTTTGATGCCAAAAGTCAAAGGCCGGGCTGACGGGAAACTCGTGAACGCAATTGTCAAAGAGTTGTTAAGTTAATAAGTCATCGGTGTTTGAAATTCGAAAAACCGGCGTTCCGTGGGACGCCGGTTTTTT
>CAZOJA010000077.1:0-4906 GCA_964579955.1 uncultured Veillonellaceae bacterium
GCACTATCCGCCGATGTGTGCCGGATGGTTGTCGAATCGCCACAGGTAGCGTCATGCAGTATGCCAGGACAATTCGTGATGGTTCGGTCTTCCAATACCATGGACCCTTTGCTGAGGCGTCCTTTAAGCATTGCCGGTGCAGACCCGCGACAAGGAACCTTAACCTTGATTTATCGGATTGTTGGACGCGGAACGCAGCTGATGCAATCTTTGTCAGTTGGGACAACCCTTGATGTCATGGGTCCGTTGGGTCGTGGCTTCGATTTGTCCGTGCGCAACTTGCTGCTTGTTGGTGGCGGAATCGGTTTGGCGCCGCTGTTGTTCGCCGCCGAACGTTGTTGTCCTCACCCGGTCGATGTTCTGGCCGGTGGACGCACCAAGGATGAATTGTTTTGGACCGAATTGTTTCGTCATTCTTGCCAAAGCGTTCATGTTACCACGGATGACGGCAGCCTGGGCATCTGTGGCACCTGTGCCGACGCATTACCGGAACTGTTGGCGAATGGTAGGTATGGCGGCGTGCTGACCTGCGGTCCAAGGCCAATGATGATGAGGGTTGCTGCATTGGCGAAATCGGCGGGAGTTCCTACTCAGGTTTCGTTGGAAGAGCATATGGCCTGTGGTGTTGGAGCCTGTCTTGCCTGCACCTGCGGTGCGGCGGACGGCAAAAGCCGGCAGGTGTGCAAGGATGGACCGGTATTCTGGGCCGAGGAGGTTAACTGGTCATGAACAACTCTTTGCATACCGAAATAGTTGGCATAAAGCTTCGCACTCCGTTGATGGCTGCCTCAGGCACGTTCGGCTTTGGTGAAGAGTATCTGGACTTTTTAGAGCAGGCTGATATTGGCGCTATCGTCGTGAAGGGGATGACCCGGGAACCCCGACCCGGCAATGCAGGGCGGCGTATGGCGGAAACTCCGGCCGGCATGCTAAATTGCATCGGCCTTCAGAATCCGGGGATCGATGTATTTTTACGGGATATCCTGCCGCGCATCAAGCGGCTTGATACCCCGATCATCGTGAATATCAACGGAAATGTTCTGGAAGAGTATGCCTGTCTGGCCGAAATGTTGGATACAAGCGGCGTAGCAGCGTTGGAAGTCAACATTTCCTGTCCCAATACCCGGCACGGCTGTATGGCATTCGGTGTGATTCCGGAAACGGCGGCAGCTGTGACGGCCGCCGTGAAAAAACGGACCCGACTGCCAGTCATCGTAAAACTATCGCCGAACGTGACCGATATTGCCGAGATTGCCCGGGCAGTGGAGGCGGCTGGCGCTGATGCCGTGTCTTTGATCAATACCTTGGTGGGAATGTCAATTGATACCCGCACCTGGAAACCGGTGTTGGGCAATATTGTGGGAGGGCTTTCCGGACCGGCAGTCAAACCGATTGCTTTGCGAATGGTCTGGCAAACCGCGCAAGCAGTAAAGATTCCGGTTATTGGCATGGGGGGGATATCCACAGCAACCGATGCAGTCGAGTTTCTACTGGCTGGCGCGAGTGCGGTGGCGGTGGGTACAGCCAATTTCGTCAATCCCCGGGCTATATCGGATATTGCAACCGGATTGCGGAGTTATCTCGCAAGTCGACACCTTGAGAACATTAATGAGTTGGTCGGAAAAATCAAGATAGGATAGGAGCGTGAATAGCTATGACGACTGCAAGGGGAAGACTGATTGTTGCCATGGATTTGTCAACGCTGGAAAGTGTGCACTGTACGCTGAATACCATCGGAGATGCGGTCGAATACTACAAAATCGGCATGGAGTCTTTCTATAGCCTTGGTGAGGCGGTCTTGACGATGATGGCCGCCAATCACAAAAAAGTGTTCCTGGATCTCAAACTGCATGACATCCCGAACACGGTCTCCCGCAGTGTAAAGGCATTGTGCCGCTATGCACCGGCCATGACGACATTGCATGCCGCCGGTGGCCCGGTGATGTTGAAGGCGGCGGCCGAAGCTGCCGCGGAAACTTCGGCCCAGCTCGGCCATGAACGGCCGAAACTGCTGGGTATAACGGTTCTGACCAGCATTGATGAAGCCGAATGGTCAGCCGTGGGTCATACGCGTTCCGTTCGTGATTCGGTTCTGCGGCTGGCGGAATTGTGCCGCCAGGCAGGGTTGGACGGCGTGGTTGCATCGCCGCAGGAAGCTGCTGCGATTCGTCAACTTTGCGGCGAAAATTTTCTGATCGTTACCCCGGGAATTCGTCCCCTATATGGCGACAAAGGGGATCAGAGCCGTACCGCGACTCCGGCCGAAGCCCTGCGAAACGGGGCGGATTACCTGGTGGTAGGCCGACCGATCCTGGCAGCTGCCGACCCGCGGATTGCCGCGATGGAAATTGTGAAAGAGATGGAGGGTTGAACCATGACCGAAGCGCAAGTAAAAGAGCTGCTGATAAGACACGGGGCGCTGCTCGAGGGCCACTTCTTGCTGACCTCCGGCCTGCATAGCGGACATTATGTGGAAAAATTCCAGGTATTGCAATATCCCAAGGCAACAGAAGAGCTTTGTGCCGGCTTTGCCGAAAAATTCAAGGATGAAAAGATCGATGTGGTCATTGGTCCGGTTACCGGCGGCATCATTTTGGCCCACGAAACCGCCAAACATTTTGGCACCCGGGCGATCTTCGCCGAGCGGGACAATGGAAAAATGACGATCAAACGCGGATTTGAAATCAAGCCGGGCGAAAGGGTTTTGGTCGTGGAAGACATTGTGACAACCGGCGGTTCGGTGATGGAAGTCATCGAGGTGGTCAAGGAACTGGGCGGCGTGATTGCCGGAGTTGCGATCCTGGTTGACCGCAGCGGCGGTACGGTCGATTTCGGTGCACCGGCCAAAGCGATGCTGACGTTGAACATCCAGAACTACTCGCCGGAAGAGTGTCCCTACTGCAAACAGGGACTGCCGCTGGTCAAGCGTGGCAGTCGGAAGTTGTAATCTTGCTCTACCGAAACTAATGAAATAAAGTTGCTGTAAACACACATAAAAGAAGCCTTAACAGGTAAAGGGATGGATAATGAATGAAAAGAACTGATTTAAGAAATGTCGCAATCATTGCACACGTCGACCATGGCAAGACAACGTTGGTTGACGCGATGCTGAAGCAGAGCGGCGTTTTTCGCGCAAATGAGAATGTGCCCAAACGCGTCATGGATTCCAATGATCTCGAACGCGAGCGGGGCATTACGATTCTCGCCAAAAATACGGCCGTTCGGTATCAGGACATCAAAATTAATATTGTTGACACGCCCGGTCATGCCGATTTTGGCGGTGAAGTCGAACGGGTGCTGAACATGGTTGATGGCGTGCTGTTGCTGGTGGATGCTTTTGAAGGGCCGATGCCGCAGACCAAATATGTATTGCGCAAGGCGCTGGAACAAAAACTGAAGCCGATTGTGGTCATCAATAAAATCGACCGTTCTGATCAACGGACAGACGAAGTCGTCGATGAAGTGTTGGATTTGTTCATTGAACTTGGCGCTACCGAAGAGCAACTCGATTTCCCGGTCGTATACACGGCTGCTCGTACTGGAATCGCTAAATTGCGGATGGACGATGAAAGCGAAGACCTTCAACCTTTGTTTGAAGTGTTGACTCGTGAGATTCCCGCGCCGGAAGGGGAAGAAAACTCGCCGTTGCAAATCATGGTTACGACTATCGATCATGATGATTATGTAGGACGCATTGCGATCGGGCGCGTTGTCCGGGGAATGGTCAAGGCGGGGCAGACTGTGTCGGTACTGCACCGTGATGCGGAAAGCAAGCAAAAGATCAGCCTGCTGTATGTGTATGAAGGCCTGAAACGAAACGAGGTCGAGAGTGCGAAAATCGGTGATATCATTGCCATTACCGGCCTGGACGACTTCAATATCGGCGACACGCTTGCCGACCCGGAAAATCCGGAAACCTTGCCGACGATTAATATCGATGAACCGACGCTTTCGATGATGTTCATGGTCAACAACAGCCCGTTTGCCGGCAAGGAAGGGCAGTTTGTCACGTCGCGGCATTTGCGTGATCGGCTGATGAAAGAAAAAGAGACCAATGTCAGTCTTCGGATCATGGAAACAGAAAGTCCCGACACTTTTGAAGTCTGCGGCAGAGGCGAACTTCATCTGGCTGTCCTGATTGAGACGATGCGGCGTGAAGGCTACGAGTTTCAGGTGGGAAAACCGCAGGTCATATATAAAGAGATCAAAGGGAAACGGTGCGAACCGATAGAATTTTTGACAGTCGATGTGCCACAGGAATTCATGGGCGCGGTGATGGAGCAGCTCGGAACGCTGCGCGCAGAAATGGTCAATATGCTGGAACTGGCCGGCTACCTCAGATTGGAATTTACAGTGCCGGCACGCAGCCTGATCGGTTTTCGGTCGCAATTCCTGACCAATACCAAAGGCAACGGAATTATGCACCATGTTTTCCATGGTTACGCTCCGTACAAAGGTGAAATTCCCGGCCGGACCCGTGGTGCGCTGGTTGCGTTTGAAACCGGTGAGACGACTTCGTACGGAATTTTCAGCGTGCAGGACCGGGGAGTCATGTTCATTGAACCGGGGCAGATGGTTTACGCCGGAATGATTGTCGGCGAAAATTCCCGTGAACTGGATATGGACGTGAACCCCTGCAAGAAAAAGCATGTGACCAACATGCGTTCCAGCTCCGCCGATGAGGCGCTGCGGCTGATTACGCCGCGAATCATGAGTTTGGAACAGTGTCTCGAATATATCAACGATGATGAACTGGTTGAAGTCACTCCCAAGAGCCTGCGTCTGCGCAAAGCGACGCTGGATCGGGTGCAGCGCGGCCGCGAACGCAAGAATGCCGCGAATGCAAATCAATAGAATAGCAACACTAACTTGCAGGAGTTGCGTTGATATTTAGCGAATTAGTCTC
>CAZOJA010000077.1:5006-9539 GCA_964579955.1 uncultured Veillonellaceae bacterium
CGGGGGATTGGAAAACAATTTGCGAAACGGAGGCGGTGGTATGCGACCCGTGAATAAACGAAGCTTACTGTTGGCAGGACTGTTTCTCCTGTTGTTGTGGAGTATGGTATGCCCTTTGATGACAGCCACGCCAGTTCATGCTGCGGTAGCTACCGATGGGACCGACGATGAAGTAAGACCGCCCGTGGAGAATCCGCCACCGCCGCAGCAACCCAAACCGCCCGTCACCGTCAAACCGCCAATACAGACGAATCCTCCGCCGTCGAGCGGACCAGCACTGTCGATCACCGATGTGCGTGTCCGCAATGAAGACAAAGAGGGAAATGGACTCAGCGAATACAAGATCAGTTTCGATTATGAAGAAACCCGTTGGATTTCTTATTATGTCAAACTGGTCAATAATACCGATGAACGGTTGCGCGGCAAACTGGGAATTCGCTATATCCAACCGGATGGAAAACTGAAGCAGAATTCTAAAAGTCCGCCCAATTATACCTTCGAACAGAATATCGATGTGACCGATACAGCCGAGATGACTGGCGGATGGGGCAAAGCAACCGGCGGCACTTTTGAACCCGGTCGGCATCGGGTGGAGTTTTGGTGGGACGGCAAGCGGATTCATCAATTGACCTTTGCCGTCAGCGAACCGGAAGTGTCGCTGAAGATCTCGTCGATTCGACTGCGTAATGAAACCAAGGACAGTGAGCCGCTCGGCGAGTTCGGTCAATCTTTCAGTCAGGATGAAGCCCGGTTCATCACATATCATCTACAGCTGGTCAACACGACATCTTTGCCGCAAAAGGGGCAAATTGGCGTGAAATATTTCGGGCCGGACGGAAAAATGTTGCGCGGCAGCAAGAGTCCTGACGGATTCACGATGACTCAGTCGGTCAATGTGACTGATAGGGCCTCAGTCAATAATGGCTGGGGAAACAGCTCCGGCAACTACTTCTCTCCAGGTCGCTACCGTATTGAGTTTTGGTGGAACGACAAGCGGATTGGGCAAACATATTTTGATGTGAACTAATAAGCAGCTAAGTTGTCATTCTGGCATCAGGCGCAATGAAGCGCCGGTTTCCGCAAGGGGCCGGCGTTATTCTTTTTGTTTGTCGAGCTGACTTGCTGGATAACTATACAAGCAATGGGAATAAATTGTTGCTGCAAAAACTGTAAATCTGCTATAATAAGCGAGTCGGCGTCAGTACTGTGTGCAGCGCAAAGAGTGGGAGGCACGGAATCGATGTTTCAGGAAGTTGTTCAACAGGTTGTGAACGGGCTGGTGCTAGGCAGCACCTATGCGCTAATCGCACTGGGATTGACGATGATTTACGGTATACTGGGAATCGTCAACTGGGCGCACAGTGAATTGTACATGCTGGGAGCCTTTGTCGGCGTATTTCTGGTCGTGCATTTACAGCTGCCGTTTTTGTTGGGGTTGGTGTTGGCCATGCTGGTGATGGCTTTGTTCGGCATGGCGATGGATTTATTGGTTTTCCGGCCGCTAAGGTCAGCGCCGGAAATGAATATGATCATCGGAACACTGGGAATATCCATTTTTTTAGTACAGGCGGCCGTCATCGTATTCAGTCCGAACCCGGTACGGTTTCCGACAGAGTTTTCCGACGCCTACCTTTCCTTCATGGGAATATCGATCACTTTGCAGCGCCTGATGGTGTTTTGCGTCACCCTGGTTCTGATCGCGCTGCTTAACTACATAATCAGATACACTACCGTCGGCAAGGCGATGCGGGCCTGTGAACAGAATCGTGATGCTGCGAAACTGATGGGCATCGATATCAACCGCATATCTCTGATCACGTGCGCAATCGGCGCGGCACTGGCCGCGGCGGCAGGAACCCTCGTCGGACCGATCTTCCTGGTTTCGCCGCAAATGGGTCTGGCGGCCATTTCGAAAGTGTTTGCCGTGGTGATCCTTGGCGGCATGGGCAATGTGCCGGGAGCGATTTGGGCGGCGTTTATCCTGGGGCTGGCCGAAAGCCTTACGGCGGGTTTTATTTCCTCGTATTACAAAGATGTTGTCACGTTCTGCATCCTGATTACCGTCCTGATTATCAAACCGGCCGGCCTGTTTGGCCGTAGCCAGATTGAAAAGGTGTAACCGATGAAACAGTGGATGAACGTAAAAAATCTGGCCATTTGTTCTATGATCCTGTTGGCTCTGGCGTTTCCCCAGATGGGTTTCAAGATGTACTACGTGCATATCGGCGTGTTAAGCTTGCTGCACATCCTGCTGGCGCTTGGACTGAATCTTGTGGCTGGCTACGCCGGTCAGCTTTCGCTGGCTCAGGCGGCGTTTTTCGGTATTGGCGCCTACGTATCCGCCTTATTGATGTTGAACCTGAAATGGTCGTTCTGGCTGGCTGCGCCGCTGGGCGCGCTTGCCGCCGGCTTGGTGGCCGTGGGGATCGGTCTGCCGACGCTGCGTCTGAAGGGACCGTATTTTGTCATTTCAACGATGGGTTTCGGCGAGATCGTTCGCCTGGTGTTTCTGAACTGGGAATCGGTGACCCGCGGTCCGAACGGCTTGCCTGGCATTCCGGCGCCTGATCCGATCTCACTGGGGTTTGTAACATTGACGTTTGAGAGTCGGGTCGAGAATTACTATCTGATTCTGGCCGTGTTGCTGATGGTTCTGGTTCTATATTACAATCTGGTGCATTCACGGATTGGTCGTGCGCTACGGGCGATTCGCAACGATTATATCGCTACCCAGGTCATGGGAATCCATGTCGCTTTTTACCGCATCCTGGCGTTTGGGGTCGGGGCGGCTCTGTCGGGACTGACCGGGGCGCTTTATGCCGGTTATATCCGGTTTATCAGCCCCGACACGTTTACGATCGGCGAGTCGATCAACATTCTGATCATGATGGTGATCGGCGGGATGGGAACGATCAGCGGACCGATCATCGGCGCGATTTTCATCACGTATTTGCTGGAAACTATGCGGGTGTTCGCTGAATACCGGCTGGTGATTTACGGCTTGCTGATGTTTTTGGTCATTCTCTATATGCCGCATGGGATTGCCGGCATGCTGAAAAAACTTTCGCTGCGCGTCAGAGCCGGCAAGAAGGAGGCGTAACGCGTGCTGAAGTGTGAACAGCTGACGATTCGTTTTGGCGGTCTTTCTGCCATCGATCGGCTGGATTTTGAAATTGACGCCGGTGAAATCCGAGGACTGATCGGCCCCAACGGCTCCGGCAAGACAACGTTGTTCAATCTGATTTCCGGTCTTTACACCCCGACGTCCGGCTCGATCGTTTTTGAGGGAAAGCCGATTGCCGGCCGCCGGCCGGATGAAGTGACGAGGGCGGGGATTGCCCGGACTTTTCAGAACATCCGTTTGTTCGGCGATATGACGGTGTGGGAGAATCTGTTGGTGGGGCGTCATTCTCGACTGAAACAGAACGTGTTTGACGATATTTTTTCCACCGCAAAAAAACGGCGGGAAGAAGCTGTTGCGCGTGAAATGCTGGAAAACCTGCTTAAACAGTTCCGGATGGAAAAACTGCGTGATGAATTGGCCAAGAACCTACCCTACGGATTGCAGCGCGAATTGGAAATCATGCGGGCGATGGCATCGGAGCCGCGCCTCCTGATGCTCGACGAACCGGCTGCCGGCATGAATCCGCAGGAAACCGATCAATTGATGCTGCAGATCAGACGGTTAAAAGAACTTGGTTTTACAGTGCTGGTGGTCGAACATGATATGAAACTGGTGATGAATATTTGCGATAAGATCACGGTGTTGAATTATGGCAAAAAAATCGCCGAAGGGATTCCCCGCGATATCCAGGCGCATCCGGAAGTCATCGGGGCCTATCTGGGGAAGCAGGTGAAGGATAGTGCTTAAGATCAGGGACCTATCAGTTCATTACGGAAAAATCAAAGCTGTGCGACAAATTGATATGGATATCGCACAGGGGGAGATAGTGTCGCTGATCGGCGCGAATGGCGCAGGCAAATCGACCACGTTACGGGCTTTGTCCGGATTGGTGAAAGCAGCCGGCGGCAGTGTAGAATTTGAGGGCAGGAATATTACCGGCTGGAATGCCAAGGCGATTGTCGAAGCAGGTATCAGTCACTGTCCGGAAGGTCGGCAGATTTTTCCCCGCATGACGGTCATGGAAAACCTGGAACTTGGGGCTTATACCCGGAAAGACACCAGAAATCTGAGCGTTGAATACGATAGGATTTTTGAGTATTTTCCGGTTCTGGCGCAACGGCGGAGCCAACTCGGCGGTACGTTGTCCGGCGGGGAACAGCAGATGCTGGCCATCGGGCGAGCTCTGATGTCCAAGCCGAAGTTGTTGCTTCTGGACGAACCGTCGCTGGGCCTGGCGCCATTATTAGTGGAAAAGATATTCGAGATCATTCAGAACATCAACCGTGAGGGGATGACAGTGCTGCTCATCGAGCAGAACGCCTGGCAGGCCCTGAATATAGCGAACCGAGGCTATGTGATGGAGACCGGTTCGGTCGCGGTTACCGGTGCAGCGTCGGAATTGCTGCATA
>CAZOJA010000078.1:0-9414 GCA_964579955.1 uncultured Veillonellaceae bacterium
TCGTAAGGCCGGTAATCGCCCTCAGCAAAGCAAGACGGTTGTTTCGCACCGCCAGATCGTCCACCATGACCATGACTGCGGCAAAAAACGCATCGACAGGGGCGGCGATGTCCGCCATAACCTGCAAGGCACCTACATAATCATGTGCGGTCGTCAATTCATCGATTCGGGCCCGTGCGGTTTGATAAGCACTGTATAACGCTTTTTCCGCTTCAACCTCGAACAAGGTTGCATCGATCTGTTCGGCGTCCTGCTTGCGCGAAAGGCTGACAAAACGAATCATCGCTTCGTCAATGCTTATACCTTCCGTTGCCGCCAACGTTTTGACCCGTTGCCAAACCTGCTCGACCGATTCGCCAACACCGAGCACCGAAGTGTCCGCCTCGCTCTTTTTGGCCAGATTGGCGGCCCGAGTGAATGCTTCCACCGCCTTTTCCATCGCCGACATGCCCTCTATCGTCATCATGGCATTGGCGCGCAGCCATACCTGATAAACGTTGTTGTTGCCGGCGGCTAGCACTGCTTCGATCACATCATGGCGCACCCCTGCGTCGCCCAGTACGTTTTTCACGTTCAAGCGTTGTTTGAAGAATTCGTTCATCGCCGTGACAATCTGGATCCGCTTCTGCTCGTCTTTAATCCCGGCCAGATCGAGAGCAGCCATGATGATATGCACCGTCGATAACGATAATTTCCCATCAATCTGAATATTGACAACGCCAAGTGCCTGACGCCTGAGCGCATAGGGATCCTGTGAGCCGGTCGGAATCTTGCCCCGGCTGAAGGTGGTCACGATATTGTCGATCTTGTCCGCAATGGCGACAGCTCGTCCAGCCGGGGTCTGCGGCAGGATATCACCGGCAAACCGCGGCAGATAGTGTTCAAACACCCCTTCCGCCACTGCCGCCGACTCCCCTGAAAGCTTGGCGTATTCACGTCCCATCACACCCTGCAGTTCGGTAAATTCGCAGACCATCCCCGTCACCAGGTCGGCCTTCGCAAGTTCAGCCACCCGGTCGACCTCCAGCAAGCTCTCGTCAGCGAGTCCCATCATCTTGCCGATCAAAACCGACAGTTTGCGCAGCCGCTGCACCTTGTCGTACATCGTGCCGAGACCTTCCTGGAACACGATGGTCTTCAGCTTGTCGACACGGTCGATCAAGGGGATCTTGCGATCTTCCTCGAAAAAGAACCGGGCGTCGGCCAGACGTGCCCGCAGCACGCGTTCATTGCCATGACGCACATTATCAATATGTTCACTGCCGCCGTTACGCACCGTGATAAATACCGGCTGCAAGCGGCCCTCTTTACTGAAAACCGGAAAATAGCGCTGATGTTCGCGCATCGGCGTAATAATCGCTTCCACCGGCAGTTCAAGATATTTTTCATCAAACCGGCCGCATAACGCCGTCGGATATTCCACCAAGTACAGGACTTCTTCCAACAGCTCATCGTCGATCGTGGCAGTTCCTCCCTGTTCGACGGCGATTGCTTCCACCTGTTCCCTGATCATCCGACGACGCTCGTCTTGGTCCACAACAACAAAGTTCGCCGCCATTTTTTGCTTATAATCAGCCGCATCGTCAATTTCAACACGATCGGAACCGAGAATCCGATGCCCTTTGCTAACCTTGCCAGCTGTGATCCCTGCGATCGTCAGCGGAACGACCGCTTGTCCATACAGCGCCACCAACCAATGGATCGGTCGCACAAATTTGAAGTCCAGATCACCCCAGCGCATGTTCTTGGGGAAATTTTGTGTTTCCACCAATTGTTCCAGCATCTCCGGCAACAGACCGACAACCGGTTTGCCTGTCTCATGCAGCACGGCATATAGATAGCCTTCCTCATTGACCAGATCAGCTACCGCAACACCGCAGCTGCGGGCAAATCCTTCCAATGCTTTGGACGGTTGACCGTCAGCACCAAAGGCGACTTTAGCCGAGGGGCCCTTTTTGCGGGTGACCTGGTCGGTCTGCATTTCCTCAACCGCTGAAACAAGAAGGGTCAGCCGACGAGGTGTGCCATAAGTCTTGATTTCACCGTATCCGATCCGGGCTTCCCCAAAAGCCTTAGCGGCATTTTCGGCAAGTTGGGCCAGTGCTCCCGGCATAAACCGTGCCGGAATCTCTTCGGTTCCAATTTCAAACAACAAATCTTTCGCCATTTTATTTCGCCCCCTTCAACAACGGAAATCCGAGTTTTTCCCGCTGATCCAGATATCCTTGCGCACAAAGCCGCGCCAGATTGCGCACCCGGCCAATGAACGCCGTCCGTTCGCTCACGCTGATCGCGCCGCGTGAATTGAGCAGATTGAAAGAATGAGAACACTTCAGCACATAATCATACGCCGGCAAAACATACCCAAGATCAATCACGCGGGTCGCTTCCTTCTCATACATGTCAAACAGCCGGAACAACATTTCAGTGTCGGCAATTTCAAAGTTGTAGAAGGAATGCTCGACCTCGTTGCGGTGGAACACATCGCCGTAGGTTACACCGTCCACCCAGTCGATGTCAAACACGTTTTCCTTGCCCTGGATATACATCGACAACCGCTCCAGTCCATAGGTGATTTCCACCGAGACCGGTTTCACGTCAATGCTGCCGACCTGCTGGAAATAAGTGAATTGGGTGATTTCCATGCCATCCAGCCAGACTTCCCAACCAAGACCCCAGGCGCCAAGTGTCGGCGACTCCCAGTTATCCTCTACGAATCGGATGTCATGTTCAGCCGCCTTGATGCCGAGTCGGGCCAAACTCTCCAGATACAGCTCCTGGATGTTCAACGGCGATGGCTTCATGATCACCTGGTACTGATGATGCTGGAACAAACGGTTGGGGTTGTCGCCATAACGGCCATCGTTGGGACGGCGCGACGGTTCGACATAGGCCACATTCCATGGCTCCGGGCCCAGTGCCCGCAAAAAGGTAGCCGGGTTCATCGTGCCGGCTCCCTTCTCCACATCATACGGTTGCTGAATCAGGCAATTTTGACTGGACCAGAAATTTTGCAACGTTAGTATAATTTCCTGAAACGTCATGCTATTTTCCTCCTCTGTACTAAAAATGGCGATAAAAATACCCGTCTCTGCAACGAAATCGTTGCAGGGACGGGATTGCCCGCGGTTCCACCCTGCTTGACCCCTATGGGGTCCACCTTGTTTTTTATTGCGGGGTTTACTGAGTCCGACATCCGGACTGTTCCTCCCGCGGTTTGGGAAGGCCGTTCACCTGTTGTCGCCGGGCTTCCACCCTCTCCGGCTCGCTGACGGTCCGGTCGGACCTGTTCAGGTTACTGTTTCCCGCATCACCGTGACTGCAAACATCATACCGAAATCAGCAGCAAAAATCAAGTCTCCCTGACAAACCAACTCATCATCCGACTTATAACACAACCACTTTGTTGCGACCAGCCCGTTTTGCTTGGTACATCGCCTCATCCGCCCGTCTGATCGCCTCGTCGGAAGTATCTTCAGCCAACAGCTCCGTCACGCCAATACTCATGGTAACCTTGGACCGCATTCCGTTCACTTTCATTTGTTCGGTCTTTTGACGCAAGCGTTCGGCAAAAATCTTGCCGCCTGTTTGGTCCGTACCGACTAATACCAGAATAAACTCCTCGCCACCAAATCTACCGGCCAAATCCTCGCTGCGCATACTCCTTCGAATCAGTTTGGCAACCGACACCAAAACCTTGTCGCCCATGAGATGTCCGTACGTATCGTTCACTTGCTTAAAAAAATCCAGGTCGGCCATGATGATGGTCAGTGGCGTCGCCGTTCGCCTGGCAAAACTGATCGCCTTGACAAACGATTCATGAAAATACTTGCGCGAAGCCAGCCCTGTAAGGTAGTCGGTCGAAATCAACTCGCTGATTTTTGCATAAGCATTTTCCAGGGCAGTTTTCTTTTCGCTTAATTCGCGGGTCAATGTTGCCATTTCATAATTAAATTTCCCCATGTCCGCCATTGTGCCGAGTTCTGTTTGCACAGCATCTTGTGCAACGATCATCACTTGTTCACGCCGCTTCATGACAAGACAATTGTGAAGGGATTCTGTGCCTTTGAACAAAAACCGCAATATCAGATTCCTGTCTGGAGACTGCTCCATGTCCAGTAAGCCGAGCTGCCCGTCATTGGAGAGAAATTCGTTAACATTTGTTCCCACAGGAGACTGCTCTAGATTGGCCACGCGTAAAAACTCGTTGTTGCACCAGGTGACCCGGTATTGGTCATCGCAAATAATCGCAAAATGCTTGAAGTAGCGGAAATGATATTCCAGCAGCAATCGTTCCGCCGGATTGCAATCGTTCTCCATGCCAGGCGCCCCTTTCGAATCTGCAAAGAACAGCATACTATTCCTTTATCTAAAATTTAACATCCATCGCAATATTCCTTCTTTGTGCTTCTACAGTGCGATAAATGAGAAAACCTCCCCGGGATGATTCGCCAGGGAGGCTGTGCTGCATGGACAGTCGTTAGGCTTACTTTGCTTTCATGGTCACATCAGGAGCTTGGGCAAATAGAGAAAGCCGATTGACCCGATCACTAACCAGAAGGTACAGATAAAAGCCATGAAACCCCAAACTTCTTTTAATTTCATGCCAACTAGCGCCAAGGCTGGAATGACGTAAAGCGGCTGCAATAAATTGGTCACTTCATCCCCATGAACAAAAGCATTCATGACAAGCGGCAAGTTTGCATTCAACGCTTTTCCCGCTTCCATCAGGATCGGCCCCTGTACGATCCATTGACCGCCCTGGGAAGGAATGAACAGATTGACAAATGCGGCGGACAGGAACGACCACATATAAATGGTATCCTGCGTAGCGATCTTAATCATGAAATCAGCTAGTACCTGACCAAGTCCAGAAGCTGACATCATCCCCATGATTCCGCCATAAAACGGGAACTGGAGCATAATTTCCGAAGCTGATCGGGTCGAATCCTTAAAAGCATCAACGAACTTCTTCGGTGTATTGTACAAAAAGGCATTCAACGTCAGGAAGATGAAAATCACGAAATTGAAATCGAGCGACTTCATGATACCTTTCTTGATGATACTATCACCAATGACCAATATGCCGGCAATCCCGATCAGAATCATTAGCAGGCGACTGCCATTCATTTTGTCAGCCAGAGTCACTTCTGCATCATCGGCGACAGCCGCAACGGCTTTGACCGAATCTTTGGGGTCATACATGATGACTTCATTTTCGGGCGGACGGGTATAAACACCAAGCAAAATCACCGTGACGACCAGAATAAAGAACAGCCAGGTATTTACCGGATTGTAGGTTGTGATGTCCTGCGAGAATGTACCGATCATTTTCTCCAGGAAGTGACCCTTGGTTGCGACCAATGCATACAGGGATGCGCTTGGACACCAGGTCTGGCCCAAAACCATCGTAGCGTAACCAGCGGCAATCATCAAGGGAAAATGCAAGCCTTTGACATTTCGCGAAAGTTGCATCGCGAAAATCGGTGTCAGGATTGTTGAAAACGCCCAATTGATCAAGCTGGATATGAAACCGAAAATCAGCAACAAGACCATAGCGGCAGAAGGCGTTTTGGGAATCCTGGCGACCTGCGACAACAAACGTTCAACAAGCGGCGCCTTGGCAGCCGCGCCGCAACATATGACCATAAAGGACATTTGAAAGGCAAATCCGATCATCGACCAAAGTCCGTTGTACCAACCAAGCACTATTTTCAGAGGACCGGACGGCGTCAGGCCCAGACCGGCAACAAACGCCAACAAAGTCAGAATAACGCAGAATACAAAAGAATCGGGAATGATGCGCTCCGCTGCGAACTGGAATTTTTTCGACAGTCTCCAAAGCATATAGGCGCTCCTTTCAAATATAATAATTCGATGCTTTTAGCTGATGAATCAGTTTTTGAGCAAATCGTTTCTTGATTGCCGCCATTTGCTCGGAATCATAGCGGAAGAATCCCTCGCCGCTTTTCAGGCCCAGTTTCCCTTCGGCCACTTTCTGACGCAGCAGGTTGTTGGCCTGGGTCGAATTGTCCATCGCCGGCAACAGGTTGTCCCCAACGATACACCAGATATCCAGACCACCAAAATCAGCGACTTCCAATTGACCGGTCGTTGCGTAACGAAAAGCCGGTCCGAATTTTAACGCCTTATCCACGTCGGCCGGTTCGGCGATCCCCTGCTCTATGAGGGAAAAAGCCTCCCTCGCCACGCCTTGTTGAATCCGGTTTGCAACCAGTCCGGGGACATCCTTGAGAACTTTGACAGTTTGTTTGTGAATCGAGGCATAGAGATCCTCTACCTGTTGGAAAATATCCACCGGCATATTGCCAAAGAAGGATAGTTCGGCCAACGGCATCAAGTGGCCCGGATTATACCAGTGGCAAACCATCATTCGTTGCCTGCGCGCTTCGCTTATCAGGGCCATCATCGGTTCCAGCGACAAACTGGAAGTATTGCTGGCCAGAATGGTATGCGCCGGGCAATAACCATCCAACTGCTTGAACAGGTTTTGTTTCAATTCCATATTTTCGGGCGCTGCCTCGATAACATAATCGCGATCGTTCACAGCTGCTTGCAAATCCGTGTGGACTGTAATGTTTTCCATCGTCTTTGTTGCCTGTTCCTCCGTGAGGAAAGACTCTTCCACCAACAGCTGCTGCTCGGCCCTGATTTCATTCAGCGCTTTTTCCAGTTGTGCCGCATTGGTATCGTACAGATTAACATTATACCCGAACATGGCAAAGCTTTCCGCAATGCCGTGCCCCATCGTTCCAGCGCCGATTACGCCAATCTTTTTAATCATCTTTTCACCTCCTATCGCTTCAGATTCAAAATTTCCCGGGCATCATTGGACGACGCGACTTCTTTGTTCGCTTCACGGATCAGTCGCGCAGCTCGCTCGACAAACTCGGCATTGGATTTCGCCAGACGGTTTTTCGCATAGACCACATTGTCCTCCATGCCGACCCGCACATGCCCCCCGAGCGCGATTGTCGCAAAAAGGATTGGAATATGACCTGCGCCGATTCCCAGCGCTGACCAGGTCGCTTCTTTCGGCAAGAGGTTCTTCAGATACACCAGGTTTTCGACGGTGGCCGCCGTGCCTCCGGCAGCACCGAGCACGAACTGATAGTGTCCGGGACTGTTGATGACACCTTTTTTCATATAGTATTCCGCGTTATAAAACATACCGGCGTCAAAAACTTCTATTTCCGGCTTCACGCCGTTCTCCGACATCGTTTTGCCTAACTTCTCCAAAAACTGTGGTGGATTGAGAAACAGGCTGGTATGCATCCAGTTCATGGATCCGGCATCATAGGATGCCAGTTCCGGCTTCAGTTCGATCAGGTGCGCCATGCGGGTTTCGTCGGTCGCGTTCAGGTCGCCGGATGTCGTGAGATTCAGCACAATATCGCATTTTTCACGAATCAACTCCACCGTTTCGCGGAATTTTTCCTTGCTCATCGTACCTTTGCCTTGTTCGTCCCGCATGTGGAGATGAGCAATACCAGCGCCGGCTTGCCAGCACTCATATACGTCGTTGGCAATTTCTTTCGGGGTCATCGGAACATTGGGGTTGTTCTCCTTGGTTGGCCAGGCGCCGGTTGGCGCCACCGTGATGATTACCTTGTTCATGTTTTGTTGCCTCCCTGTCTTTCTCCGGACACGTTGTCCTTTATCAATCAATTGCCAATCATTGCAACATTCGTGCCAACCTGTTCGAATTGATTGAAAAACGCGAAATCGCCTCATTTTCAACAGATTTTCGCCACTTTTCACCTTTCATCATTTGTTCACGCAGTCACAACCGATGACACTAATCATCAGCAATGCCGTAAATAAAAAAGAAACGCCGTTTTCAGGCGTTTCTGCGCGATTCTATTTGTCATCATTTCAGATGACATTCGTCATCATTTTATGGGAATACCAAGTTTTTTCGCTTTTTTTACGATTGTCGACTGGTCGATTTTCAGCATTGCTGCCGCTTTGCGGGTACTGCCGCCCACTTGCAGCGCTTTTTCAATCATGCGCCGTTCCGTCGCCTCTACCAACTCGTACAGGCCCATCGTTTCCTCATTATTGCCCGGAACAAAGGGCGCGATGTCCAAAAGTCCTGCGATACGCGGGCCACTTACCACTATATGGGGTTCCGAAATAATCACGATACGCTCAACGATGTTTTGTAGCTCCCGGACATTACCAGGCCAGGAATAACGTTGTAAGGTGTGCATGCCTCCGGTATCGATTAAAACAGCTTTTCCGTATTTCGAATTAAACGTCGACAGAAAATGTTTCACCAGCAACGCGATATCTTCCGGTCTTTCCCGCAGTGGCGGGATAGAAATCGGAAAAACGTTCAGCCGATAATATAGGTCTTCACGAAACTTATTCTGTCGGACCAATTCTTTCAATTCGCAATGTGTCGCCGACAGAATACGCACATCGGTTTGAATCGGCTTGGAACCACCGATGCGGTTAACCTCTTTGTGCTGAATCACTCGCAGCAATTTGGCCTGCAACTCCAGCGACATCTCACCAATTTCGTCCAGCAACAGCGTGCCTTTGTCAGCAAGTTCAAACAATCCCATCTTGCCACTGCCGGTCGCGCCGGTAAACGCCCCCTTTTCATAACCGAACAACTCGGCCTCCAGCAACGTAGCCGGTATCGCCGCGCAATTCACCTTGATGAACGGACCCTTTTCCCTGGCACTGTTTATTCGGATGGCGTTTGCAACGACTTCTTTTCCTACACCGGTTTCACCGGTAATCAGCACTGTAACGTCCAACCTGGCAATCTGGTTGATAGCCGCAATCACCCTTTCCATTGCCGGGCTTTGGGCAATCAGCGTCTTGCTAAAATGAAGCCGGCGCAAATGCTCTATTTCCTCTTTCTTTTTATCTTTGTCTTCTTCCACCGCTTTCATTTTTTCCTGGGAGGCGTCGAGTTCCGCCTTCATCTCCATCAGGTCGGACATTTCGCGGTCGATCACAACCACTTTCTTGACATTGCCGGACGGATCAAAAATCGGATTACCGGTAATTAGCATTTTAATGCCGTTACGCAAGCTTTCCGCCATTGCGTTAACCTGTTTCTTGGTGCGAAGCACCTCCGGTGTGACGGCATTCTTATACAGGCCTTCCGCCATCAATTCCGACACATATCGACCAATGACTTCCTGCGCCTGAATCCCGGTGATGCGTGTATAAGCCTTGTTGACATACATCGTTTTTCCCTGTCCGTCGGCGATATAAATTCCGTCATACAAGTGATCGCCGATCTCGCGGAAATCGTACTCATGAGTTTCCTGCAAACAATTGAGGGCGGCAAGCAAAATCGCAAGTAGTTGCTGTCGCTGAGCAGGCTTTTCAAAAACTTCTCCGGCCTGCAACCGCTCAATCAAATGGGAAAAG
>CAZOJA010000079.1:0-9388 GCA_964579955.1 uncultured Veillonellaceae bacterium
CGAGCAAATGGTCAGCAAATTGACGGTGCCGGTCATTGTGAAAGAAACCGGTTGCGGCATGGCAATGGAGCAAATTCGCCTGCTGGCGTCGGTCGGAGTGGCCGCTGTCGATATCGGCGGAGCTGGCGGGACCAATTTCATTGCGATTGAAAATTCGCGAACCGGGCAGAAACTGCCGGATGAGTTGTTGACCTGGGGAATCCCCACTGCAGCCAGCGCTCTGGAGGCGCAGGAGGTATTGCCGCCGCAAACCGGCCTGATTGTTTCGGGCGGCGTTCGTAGTTCGCTCGACGCGGCAAAAGCTCTGGCGATCGGCGCAGTTGCCGTCGGCATCGCAACCCCGGTGTTGCGTCTGACCGAACAGTCCGGTGTTGCAGAAGCGGTTCTCTGGGTGGAACAGTATCTGAACAACCTGAAAAAACTTGCGTTGTTGCTGGGCCGAAGATCTGTGTCCGAGTTGCGGCGCCAGCCCATGGTCATCGGCGGCAAGACGGCGGACTGGTTATCGGCACGGGGCGTTGCGGTTGAGAAATACGCGCGGCGAAACTTGGCAGAGGAGCGTTGAACATGTCGGCAGGAGCGGTCATTTCGGCGGTTCAACCGTCTAGCAAGGCCCAGCGGGCCAAATTGGCCCCCGGGGACGAGATATTGCGAATCAACGGCGAAAGCGTTAAGGACTTGATCGACTTGAGCTTTGCGCTGGCTGAAGAAAGAATTGAACTCGAAGTAAAAAAGCTTTCCGGTGAAATCGTCCGACTGCAGATTCGAAAGCAAGTGGACGAAGCATTGGGACTCGAGTTTGAGAGCGCCGTGTTTGACCGGGTGCGAACCTGTGCGAACAAGTGCCTTTTTTGTTTTGTCGACCAGATGCCGGTCGGTTTGCGCGATACGTTGTACGTCAAAGACGACGACTACCGATTGTCATTTTTATATGGAAACTTTGTCACGCTTACCAATCTGACGGAAGCCGATTTCCAGCGAATCCGCCGTCTACATCTGTCGCCGCTCTATATTTCTGTGCATACCAGCGATGGCGAGCTGCGCCAGCGATTGCTCGGCACGCCGCGCGCGGCCCGGATCATGGAGCAGCTGCGACGGTTTGCCGCAACGGGTATTGAAATGCACACCCAGGTGGTTCTCTGCCCCGGTTACAATGACGGTACACACCTGACAAAAACCATCCGCGACCTGGCAGGGTTGCGACCGGAAATCCTGTCGCTGGCCATCGTGCCGGTGGGACTGACCCGTTTTCGGACAAGCTGCCAGCCGCTGCGCACTTTTTCCGCCGATGAAGCGGCGGCAGTCGTCAGCGAAGTCCAGGAATGGCAACAAAAGTTCCGGGCGGAAACAGGCAATTCATTCGTTTATCTTTCGGACGAGTTCTATCTGAAAGCAGGGTTGCCGATACCCGTAGACGAAATTTATGACGAGTATCCTCAACTGGAAAACGGTATCGGTCTGGTTCGCAGTTTTATTTCGGACTGGGAAACGGCAAACGCATGTGGTGTGAAGGCGCAACGAGACACCCCCCCCTCTGGAAGCTGCGTCGTAATCAGCGGGACGGCTTTTGCGCCGGTTTTATCGGACCTGTTGAGACCTTTTGCGCCGCTGGTCAGGGTGGAAGCGGTTGCCAACCGATTCTTCGGATCCTCGGTGAATGTCAGCGGTTTGTTGACGGGCGGCGATATGGCCGCGCATGTCCGTTCGCTGGCTGACCCGCCACGGCTGTTGATCATCCCGGCAACAAGCCTGCGCAAAGGGGAAGCGGTTTTTCTCGATGGGATGACGCTAGACGAGTTCAAACGGATTGTCGATGTCCCGGTTCACGTCGTGGACGGCGGAGCAGCTCTCAGGCAAAGCTTGACGATGGAGGGATGAAGTTGACGAAAAAACTCGGTTTGCTGCAGGTGTATACCGGCGAAGGCAAAGGCAAGACCACGGCCAGTCTAGGATTGGCGCTGCGGGCCATCGGCCACGGGATGAAAGTCTGTATGGTGCAGTTCATGAAGAACAGCGATATTTACGGCGAAGTCCGCCTGGCGGATAAAATGCCGGGCTTGACGATCATTCCGGTTGGCAGGCATGATTTTGTCAATCTCAAGCAGCCGGAGCCGATCGATATCGAATTGGCCAGAGCGGGCTGGGAAAAGGCGAAACAGTTGATCGTCTCGCAGCAATTCGACATCATGATTCTCGATGAAATCAATGTGGCGTTGTCCTGCGGTTTGCTGGACATAACCGAAGTGCTGCCGTTTTTGACGGGCAATCGGGGCGGGACCGAAGTGGTCGCGACGGGATGTTGGGCGCCGCAACCGTTGTTGGATGCAGCCGATCTGGTGACGGAAATGAAAAACATACGACATCCTTATTCCAAGGGCGTCGATAGTCGTGAAGGGATTGATCATTAAATGGCAAAACCGATTGTAGCCATCGTCGGCCGCCCCAATGTGGGCAAGTCGACATTATTCAACCGGATCGCGGAAAAACGGGTGTCCATCGTGGATGATGCTCCCGGCGTAACCCGCGACCGTATTTACGCCGATGCCGAATGGACCGGGCATCAGTTTGCCCTGGTGGATACCGGCGGCATCGATTTCAGCGACACCGACGAGTTGTTGCCGGCGATGCGCAATCAGGCCAAATTGGCCATGGAAGAAGCCGATGTGATTCTGTTTGTGGTTGACGGAAAAGTCGGGATCACCGATGTCGACCAGGCCATCGTGACAATGCTGCGAACGGCGAAAAAACCGGTCGTGCTGGCAGTCAACAAGGTCGACAATGTCAAGGCGATTCCTGATAGCTACGAGTTCTACGCGCTGGGCCTGGGAGAACCGATCGCGATTTCGGCGGTCAATGCGCTCAACCTGGGCGACCTGCTGGATGCGATCGTTCAGTCGTTGCCAGAAGAAACGCCGGAGGAAGCGGAACCTGACACGATCCGGGTTGCCGTCGTGGGTCGGCCTAATGTCGGCAAGTCTTCCCTCGTAAATGCGCTGCTGGGGCAGGAACGCGTCGTGGTCAGCAATATTCCCGGCACCACCCGCGACGCGGTCGACACATACCTCAAACAGGACGGCATCACGTTCATCTTTGTCGATACGGCCGGAATGCGGCGTCGCGGCCGGATTGACGCCGCGCTTGAGCGCTATAGCGTGATCCGCAGTTTGCGGGCGATCGACCGGGCCGATGTGGTGCTGATGTTGATTGACGCAGTGGACGGAGTGACCGAGCAGGATAAAAAAATCGCCGGCTATGTGCATGAGTCGGGTCGTGCCTCCGTGCTGGTGGTCAATAAATGGGATCTACTGGACAAAGATGGCAAGACTTCGCTGCGTTACACCGAGATGTTGCGGCAGGAACTGGGCTTTATGCAATACGCGCCGGTAGTTTTCTTGTCTGCGTTGACCAAACAACGGGTAACCCGGATTCCCGAGGTCGTGAAATATGCAGCAGAGCAACATGCCATGCGGGTTTCCACCAGTTTGCTGAACCAGGTGGTGCGAGACGCGGTGGGAATTAACCCGCCGCCGACCGACCGGGGACGCAGGTTGAAAATCTTCTATGCAACACAGGCGGCAGTTCGGCCGCCGACGATAGTATTCTTTGTCAACGACCAGGAGTTGATGCATTTTTCTTACCTGCGCTTTCTGGAAAACAAACTCAGGGAAGCGTTCGGATTTGAAGGAACGCCGCTGAAACTGGTCGTGCGGCCGCGACAGCAGGAGGAGTAGCGGATGGAATTGGCGGGAGTCGTATTGGCGAGTTACCTGCTTGGTTCACTGCCATTCGGTCTTTGGATCGGCCAATGGCTCTATGGAATCGATTTACGGCAGCATGGCAGCAAAAATACCGGCGCAACAAATGCCTACCGTGTGTTGGGCCGCTGGCCCGCCTTGCTGGTGTTTCTGTTCGACACGGCAAAAGGAATGGCCGGTGTTTATCTGGCAACGATGGTGGTTGGCGGGCCGCTGGCCGAAGTTTTGGCCGGTATTGCGGCGATCAGCGGCCACAACTGGTCGGTGTTGCTTGGATTCAAAGGTGGTCGCGGCGTTGCCACCGGGTTGGGCGTGATTGCCCTGTTGGCGCCCAAGGTGACGGTGATTGTTTTTGCCGTTTGGGCGCTGGTCGTCTGGTTGACAAGATATGTGTCGCTGGCATCGATTATCGCTGCGGCGTTGGTGCCTCCCCTGATGTGGTATTTTGGCGCGGGGCTCGAAATCCTTTTGTTTGGCGTGGCGGCGGCGACTTTTGTGATTGTCCGGCACCGACCCAATATCGAACGGTTGCTGCGGGGCGAGGAACTGAAGATCAAAGCGGCGGAAAAGAAGACATCCTGATGCGTATTGGCATGTTTACCGTCACCGTGGTCGTGTTGTTGCTGTTGCTGGCATCCTTGAACGGTTACTGGCTGGGGCGGTTGCTTCATCCCGGGCGTCGTCGCGGTTTCCGGGCAGTTTATGCCTTGCTTACGATGACGAGTGCCGCTGCCTATCTGGGTATCCGGGTTGCCGGAGAGTTCGATGGCGCCAGCGCATTTTCCCTTGTGTTCTATTTCGGACCGTTCTGGACGGTATTGCAACTGCTGTTGCTGTTGGCCTGGCCGGTTTCAAAACTATTGACGCTGTTGCTGCAGCGCTGGAATGCGGAGGAAAAAGGCGGATCGGAAAAAGTGCCTCAAAAGCTTTCCCTGTCAGCGGATAAGTCGCTGCTGAGCCGGCGGGCTTTTCTGAAGCATGCCGCGATGGCGCCGCCGATTGCCATGACCGGGGTCAATACCTTGGGGCTGGTCGATGCGGAATTCAGCGTGGTTTTGCGCAAGCTGGAATTGGTTTACGCTGGCCTGCCAAAGCAGCTGGATGGTTTGAAAATCGCCCATATGACCGATGTGCATATCGGTCCGTATGTTTCCGTTCAGGATATCGGCAAGATGACTGCGCTGTTGCAGCAGGCAAATCCGGACTTGCTGACGATTACCGGCGATTTTGTCGATGATGTGAGGCAACTGCCGGCCGCGCTGTCAACGATGCAGCCATTGCTGACAACGTTGCCATTGGGCGCCTGGTTTTGCATGGGAAATCATGAGCATCTGCGCGGAGCTGCGCCAATCCGTCGAATTTTGCAACAATATGGCATCAACATTCTGGACAATCAGAGCCGTCAACTTAGTTTTCATGGCGGGCAGATTTTCGTCGCCGGAGTCGATTATCCAATGAACGCCGATGCCGCCGCCCGCCGCAGCATGGCCGAAAAATATCTCGACGCGGCCTGCGGCTCGATTGCAACAGATGAATTTACGCTGCTGCTGGCGCATCATCCGGATTTTCTGCCGGGAGCTTTCCGGCGGAAGATTGATCTGACGTTGGCGGGACACACCCATGGCGGTCAGGTCGGCTGGGGTCAGCGTTCTTTGTTCGATTTTGCGTATCCCTTTATGCGCGGCGTTTACCAACAGCAGCAAAGCATCGGCTTCGTCAGCAGCGGCGCGGGTCATTGGCTGCCGTTCCGGTTGAATTGCCCACCGGAAGTCAGTTTGATTACTTTGACAAGGCGGGCTTGACAATACGTTCAGTTTTTCACTATAATCAATAACGTTGGAACTTATGAACCGAACAGAATAGAGTCAGTCCATGTGAAGTTTGCGGAACAGTAGGCGATTTGCCGATACGGAACCGTAAATGAATGGAACTCTGGAGAGCCCCTGCCGAATGAGCAGGGCGCCGAAGGGGCAAACCGGTCAATCGACCGGTGAAACTCTCAGGCAAAAGGACAGAGCAGGAGGTATGGCTTATTTAGCCATGCTGTTGTTTTGTCGCCAGAGTCAGATCGTTTGATTTGACTCTTTTTGTTTTGGGCTGCGTAGGGGCCGACAAAAGGGAAGAGAGAGGGGAATTCAAAATGAACAGAAAAGGAATGGTTCTGGCGGTCGTGATGGCCATGCTACTGATGGGGGCGGTATTGGCAGGTTGCGGCAAAAGCGCCGACACGAACACGGTGAAAATCGGATTATTGAATGAAATGACCGGCGGTAATGCGACATTTGGCACTTCTTCGGCCAACGGAGCCAAAATGGCGTTCAAGGAAACCAATGCCAAGGGCGGCGTGCTGGGGAAACAAATTGTTGCCGTAATCGCTGACAATAAAAGCGAACCATCCGAAGCCGCCAATGCGATGACAAAACTGGCGATGCAAGATGGCGTGGTCGCAGTTACCGGCGGTTTTGCCAGTTCCAACGCCATTGCCGCGTCCAGCGTGGCGGAGTCGGCTAAAGTGCCGTTTCTGGTGGTTGGCGCGACCAACCCGAAAGTGACGGTGGACGACAAGACGAAAAAAGTCAAAGACTATACGTTCCGGGTGTGTTTCATCGATCCGTTCCAAGGGACGGTGGGAGCAAACTTCGTGCTGAATACGCTGAAGCTGAAGAAGGCCGCGATCATGGTCGACAGCAGCAGCGACTACAGCAAGGGTCTGGCTGCCTTTTTCCGGGAAGCCTTTGTCAAAGGCGGCGGCAGTATCGTGGCTGAGGAAGCTTATCTGCAGAAAGATCAGGACTTCAAATCGGTGTTGACCAAACTGAAATCGATGAATGCCGAAGTGCTATATGTGCCTGGTTATTATGAGGAAGTCGGCAAAATCGTCAAACAGGCCAGAGAAATGGGTATCAATGCGCCGGCGGTGGGCGGTGATGGCTGGGATTCTCCCAAACTGGTCGAAATTGGCGGGGCGGCAGCGCTGAACAACACCTATTTCACCAACCATTATTCGGTGGAAGATAGCAGTCAGGCGTCCAAGGCGTTTGTTGAAGCCTACAAAAAGGAGTATGGGCAGACTCCGGATGCACTTGCGGTACTTGGCTATGATGCGGCTAATCTGTTGATTGATGCGATAAAACGGGCCAACAGCCTTGACAAGGCCAAGATCCAGGCTGCATTGGCTGCAACCAAATCGTTCCCGGCGATTACCGGCGCTACCACATTGAACGCAACCCATGATGCAGTGAAGAGTGCGGTAATTATCGAGATGAAAGACGGAAAGCAGATTTACAAGGCGACAGTCAAACCATAAGCAGTTTTTGACAAAAAACAGGAATAATATTAGCAAACGGCGAAAAGAGATGCAGGGAAAGCCCTGTGTCTCTTTTTTCCAGTTGCGTCCGTATGCAAGAAGGAGGCCATGATGGAATCGACGTTTTTAATCGGCATCGTGAATAACATCACACTGCTGCTTGTTTTGGGTTTCCTCTATTCTGTGAGCATACGGCGCTGGGATATCAAGACTGTCAAAGGGCAACTCATTGCTGGTCTGTTGTTCGGTTTGGTCGCGATGATCGGCATGGTAGTGCCGGTGCAGTATTCACCCGGACTCATTTTTGACGGGCGTACCATTTTGTTGGGAACGGTCGGTTTGTTCGGCGGCGGGCTGGCAGCGGCAGTTGCCGTTGTCATGACAGGCCTGCTAAGGATTTGGCAGGGCGGTGTCGGGCAATGGGCTGGTTTGGCGACGATTCTGTCTGCCTCTTTATTGGGTCTGCTATTTCGTCGTATGCAAATTCGGTTTGCCTGGAACAGAAACAATCTGTTGCTATATGTTTCAGGACTGGTCATTCATCTTGCAATGTTGGCTTGTATGCTGATATTGCCAGAATCGATCCGCTGGAAAGTGCTGGCGGATATTGCTTTGCCGGTGCTGCTGGTGTATCCGGTCGCTACCATGTTGTATGGCCGATTGATTGTCGGGCTGGAAGAACATAATGACGCTGCCGACAAGCTGAGGGACAGTCAGCAGCTCTATCAGGCACTGGCCGAATCTTCCACGGCGGGGATCGGTCTGCGTGACGAAGCCGGCCGTTTTGCCTATGTGAACAAGATGCTGGCGATGATGCTGGAAGCGGCGGAGCCTAGCCAATTGATTGGTTTGAACTATATAGATTTTGTGCACCCTGAAGATAGGGAAGAGAGCCTGCGCCGGATTCGGTCCAACCAGATCGGCGAAGTGGCCAGCAGGCGTGAACATCGTCTGGTCAGCCTGACCGGTAATGTTATCTGGGTTGAATCAACCGGCGTGCCGATTCTTCGCAATGATAACAAATACATCATGGGAGTGTTTCAAGATTGCACCGCCCGCAGACGGATGGAACAGACACTGCGGGAAAATGAAGAACGTTACCGGGCGGTGATGCAACAATCGAATGAGTCGATTCTGCTTGTTGATATAGAAACCAGACGGATTTTGGAAGTCAATCCGCACTGTGTGGAGGCGTTTGGTTATAGCGAAGCGGAATTGCTGGCCATGACGACATACGATCTGGTTGCAGATACACGGGAAAATATCGATCGCCGTTCTGATGCGATCAGTAGCGGGGCTGGCGCTAACGAGCAACTGATTCATATACGCTGCAAGAATGGAAAAATTCTTGATGTCGAGCGGTCGGCAACGGTCATACAATATGGCGGTAAACACGTATTCATGTTTGCCAATCGCGATATCTCGGCCGAACGAAAATTGCAGGCGTTGATTCTGAGAGATGTCGCGATGGCGGCCGGAGTGCAGAAGGATTTATTGCCGCGCGGGTTTGACGACCTACTGGTATCGGTGGATACGGTTTATGAGCCGCATCATTTGGTCAGCGGCGACTTCTACGATTTTATCTGGAGCGAAGACCACAAACGTCTATCCGGTTTTATTCTGGATGTTTCCGGTCATGGCGTTTCCAGCGCCTTGCAATGCATCGCCGTCAGCACCTATTTCCGTGACATCCTGAATTCACCGATGAGCCTTGATGCCAGGCTGAAATGGGTCAATCGCCATGTTCTGCGTTATTTTACCCATGAAACGTTTGCTGCCGCGCTGGGGTTCGAGTTTGATTTCAGCCGCCGCACACTGACGTTTGCGACTGCCGGGATCTACGGGTTTCTGACTTCGGCTCAGGCGTTGCCCCAGTTGGTAAAACGACCGGGATCGCTACTGGGGATACTGGATGATCCCGAATACACCGAATGGACAGTGCCGATACAGGCCGGTGATGCTTTTTACTTCATGAGCGACGGGCTGTTTGACATAGTGTCGCGCGAGGTCGATTTGCCGAGCGGTCAGTATCCGCAGACCATCAGAATGCTGCGGGATATCGCGGCAAGTCCGGGCAGACGCGACGATTGTTCCGCGGTTTGCATCCGGATTAATGACCAACCGCGGTTTCCGGTGCGTCTCGAGTTTCATCGCTACGGCGAATATAACCGGATTCGCAGCAGGATCCGCGATTTGTTGCAGAGCGTTTCGCTTCAGCATGCTCCCAAGATTGAAATTGCGATTGGTGAAGCGTTGGCAAACGCCTTGCGCGAATCGATGGATGTACGGGTGAAAATCAGTTTGTGCGGAAGGCGGTTGATGGTCC
>CAZOJA010000080.1:0-9363 GCA_964579955.1 uncultured Veillonellaceae bacterium
TTGGCGGGAGCGTGTAGGAATCGAACCCACCCAGGACGGGGTCACCGCCCCACACACGGTTTTGAAGACCGGGGAGACCACCAGGCCCCATGCGCTCCCATATATTGATATTTTACATTAGTTCCAGCAATCGGGCAAGGACCAGTATCCAAACATTTCCGACCTTGCTAGTGACTGGTATAAAGGATTTCCAAGCAACCGACTTGAATAGTGATAACTAAGAATAGATTAAAAGGAAGCGACGGAAATGTGCCCTTCGCCTCGATTGCACAAATATCGTCTGTTATCGTGGCTATTCATCATCCTATTTCTTTTCCCGTCGATTCTCGTTGAAGCCCAAAATAGCGTCCCCCTTCCACAGCGGGTGGCCGACCTCAACAAACTGGCTGCTCGTTCAATCAGCGCGAACCCGACAAAAGCTATTGAGCATGCCGATGAAGCGCTGACTCTTGCCATCATGTCAAAGAATCTCGAAGCACAGTCCATCGCCCTGCTCAACATAGGGTTGGCACATTTGCAGCTAGGCAACCTCACTCAGATGAAAAGCGCGTTGGAAAGCAGCCTGGTTGCCGCCCAACAGGCCGACTACAAAAAAGGTCAGGGGGATGCGCATAATTTTCTGGGAACCTATTACTGGGAAGAAGGCTTGTTCGACCAGGCGCAAAAGCACTACACGCAGGCAGCGGCAATACGCACCGATATCAAGGACCGTATCGGCCTGTCCAAGTCCATCAATAACCTGGGACAGGTCCAGCGGAAAATCGGCAATTATGATAAAGCGATCATTTATTATCAGGAATCACTTGCCATGAAGGGCGAACAGGATGCTACCGGTCGCTCCAATACGCTGGTCAACCTGGCATTGGTATACAAGGAAACGAGGAATTACTCCCTGGCACTGCAGCTGATGGACCAAGCCCTGGATGTTGCCAAAGCAGCAAACTATCTGCAGGGTCAGGCCTTTGCCCGACGCAGCATCGGCGAAACGCATCTGGAAATGGGGCTGCTACCCGAAGCATTGGTTAATCTGCAGCAGGCAGCAGCACTCTATGAACAGGTCGGTTATCGCAAAGGGATTGCCTTCTCTTACTCCAGTATCGGTCAAGTATATGAAGAACTTGGAAACAATTCACAGGCAATGGCCTTCTATGAAAAAGCGGTCCTTGTCGCCGAAAAGATTGAGCAGCGAAAACTGGCGGCAGATTCATATTACTATTCGGCCCGAGTTGCCAGGAAAATAGGCAACAACGCGACAGCATTCCAAAATTTTGAAAAGAGCATTTCCCTGTCGCAACAAATAAGCAACGCCGATATGCAACAACGCATGTTGCTGCAGCAAATAAGCTATGAAGCCGAGCAACAACAAATTGAGTTGGAAAATCTTAAACTTCAAGCCGCCCGGCAGCAACTTGAAGCCAGAAACCGAAACAATTTATTGCTCGCAGCTGCGGCCAGCCTGTTGATCATTGCCACTCTTGCTGTTTACCTGCGTCGACAGTTGTCAATAAAGCGGGCCAAAGAAATCGAACTGCTGGCCGTCACCGAACGGTTGGAGGCCGCGCAGGAAAAACTCAACCACCTTGTTTCCACCGACCATCTCACCGGCATAGCCAACAGGCGCTGCTTTGACGCCAAATACCGCGAGGCCTTCTCTGCCGCATTAGTAAACAACGCAGAACTTTGCGTCATCATGGTCGACATTGACTGGTTCAAACCTTACAACGACATCTATGGCCACCAACCTGGTGACGCCTGCCTGAAACAGGTCTCTGCGGCATTGCAATCCGTATTGTATGACAGAGACATGTTGCTGTCTCGATATGGCGGCGAAGAATTCGTCCTGGTCGTCAGCCTGAATCTGGAAAGCAGTCTTACGCTAGCAGAGCAAGCCCGCAGTGCTCTGGAAGGCAAAGGGCTGCCGCATTCCGGCTCACCGTACGGAAAGGTCACTTGCAGTTTTGGTGTCGCCTCAATCCACGGATTGGCGAAAGCCAGCCCCGAACAGCTACTGAAAAACGCCGACGAAGCCCTGTATCTGGCAAAAACAGACGGGCGCAACTGTGTGCGCCCGTTCCAGTAAATCACGGTTATGTATTATTCGCCGATATATTCGAATCTTGGGCGAGTCTGCCCATCCCGCTCCACCGTACCGGCAAACATCGCCTCCGGTCGGACCCACAGGCCGCAATCGCCATAAAGCGTGCGGTATACCACCAGCGTCTCGCCGGTTTCGCTATGCCTGGCCACCCCATACACCTGATATTCACCGCCTTTGAAGTGGCGATAACGTCCCGGTTTGATTTCCATCAGCGATCACATCCTTTTGTCTTGGGATAAGCCGATGGCCGGGCAAAGCCCAGTTCGGCGTGGTCATCGCGCAGCAGCACCTCCTGCGGCGATCCGCAGGCCGCTACCTGTCCGTCCAGCATCGCGATCACCAGGTCGGCCCACTCCATCACCCAGTCGATGTCATGCGTCGACACGATCAGCGTCTTGCCTTGTTTGTGCAATCGGTCCATGATCGCCGACAGATTCACGTTCCCGGCATAATCGAGCCCGGCGGTCGGCTCGTCCATCACCAGCACATCCGGTTGCATGGCCAACACTCCGGCCAGGGCAACCCGTTTTTTTTGCCCCGGACTGAGAAAATGCACCGGTTCGTTCAGATATTCGGTCATTTCCACCGTTTCGACCGCCTGCCGAGCAGCCTGCTCTGCTTCCGCCAACGTGCAGCCCATGTTCATCGGACCAAACAACACATCATCCAGCACGGTGGGAGCGAACAACTGCATGTCCTGGTCCTGGAAAATCAGGCCGATTTTCTGCCGCAGCCGGTTCACCGACGAGCGGGAATAATCATAAGGCTTGCCCTGGAACAACAACGTGCCGGCAGTGGGTTGCAGAATCGCGTTGAAATGCAGAAACAGAGTCGACTTGCCGGCGCCATTCGGCCCGACCAGGGCGACCCGCGAACCGGCCGGAATCGACAAATTGAGGTTTTTCAGCACCGGTTTGTCGGCCTGATAATGAAAGCAAACATTTCTTGCTTCTAAAATGGGCGTTTGGAACATCGTCGGTTTTCCTCCGTTCAATGCGACAGCCAGGCCGCCAGGCCGATCACCGCAAAAATCAGCGATAGTCGCATCGGCGCCACCTGTTGCGGTGGATAGCGGAACACCAGCCGATCCGTGTAATTACGGGACGACAGGCCGATGAACAGCGCTCTGGCCGTGATGAATGACTTGCGGCCCAGATTGGCCGCCAAGATGCCGATCGAGCGAATCGAACGGGGCAAGGTGGAGTAGCCCAGCCGCGACTGCTGGGCGGTATAAATCTGACCCGCCGTATGCAAAATGACAAAGATGAACCGGTACGCCAGCAGCGCCACTTCCAGCACCGGCCGCAGGATTCGCACCTGCGAAGCCCAGGCAACCAGATAGCTGACCGGGGTCGTTCCTGCCAGCATCAGCAGGCAGGAGGCTGCCGCGGCCGAACGTAGCAGCGCCGACTCCATCGCGCTGCGTCCGGCGGCGGTGATCCCGACGTGCAAGGATCCCAGTCGGACTTGCCATAGCGCGTCAAATGGCTGCCAGGAAAAACTGAACAGGATCGTCAGCACCGCCGTCAGCAAAAACGGCAGCAACGTCCCCCATAGCCGCAGCCAATAGCCAAAACTCATGCCCGCCCGCCAAAGAACCGCCGACATAAAAAGAAACACCGCCAGATTCATCACCGGAGTGTCCGAACTGACGGCCAGCAGCAATCCACCCAGCCCGACGGCCAGTTTTTCCAGGATGCTGATGTGCACAAATCGATTATGGTAGGAGAGGTAATCCAGATACAGCATCAGGAATCAGGCAGTCCGACCGGTCCGACGCCCCCGCTGAAACCCAAGCCAGTAGCCGATGAATCCGGCGCCGATCGCTGCCTGCAATGCGAACAGGAACGACTCGACTTCCGCGGAAGGCGGCGACCAGATCGATTCGAACCAAGGTTTGTAGTCGGGATTGATCGCTGCGACGACATCCTTCACCTGATCGTCCGCCCCGCCGAATTCGGCGCCGGCGTTCCAGACGAGAGGCATGGCGGCCAACAGGGCCACCAATGCCAGTAGAATCAGATTCTCATATTTTTTCATGCTTTGTGTTCCTCCCCTTTCCACCAGATGTGGATCAGCCCCTGCTCGTTGTACCGGAGCAGCGTGTTGTAGACGACCACGCTAAGCAACCCTTCGCTGACCGCCAGCGGAATCTGGGTCAGCGCGAACACGCCGGCGAATTTGAGGAAAGAAGCGGCAATGCCGCCGACCGGGTCGGGGAACGCCACGCTCAGCTGCCCGGCCGTCACCATGTAGGTCGCCAGATCACCGAGCGCCGCCGCCAGAAACACCGCTACCTTTTCCGACATTCCCGCCGCACGTACGCCGCGGAACACCAGATATGCGGTCAGGCCACCGGCGACTCCCATCGAGAAAGTATTGGCGCCCCAGGTCGTCAGCCCGCCATGCGCGAGCAGCAGCGCTTGGAACACCAGCACGATGCCGGCCAGCACCACCGATACCGATGGTCCGAACAGGATCGCCGACAGGCCGATGCCTGTCGCATGAGAGCTGGACCCGGTCACCGACGGCATCTTCAGCGCCGACAGCACAAACACGAACGCCGTGACGAGCCCGAGCAGCAATTTTCGCTCCGGATGGTTGTGTAGCACGCCGTTGATCCGTCTCACCCCGATGGCCAGGAATGGAACGACGGCCGCCAGCCAGAAGAAGGCATGCGTCTGGGGCAAGAACCCTTCCATGATATGCATGGCCTGGGCCAGTTGCGGCAGCAGCACGACCGCTGCCACAATCGAAAACAAAGTCAGTTTTTTCATCGGTAACCCTCCCTGGAACTTGCGTTACTTGCAGTCACAGCCGGTCGCCTCGCCAAACGGCAGGGCTTCCGCCACATGTTGCAGATAGATCCTGCGAAACGCCGGATTTTCACCAAGGCCCCGCAGTACCGACTCCACCCGGTAACCGGCTTCGGTCAGCTGGCTCTGCCAGGAATCCTCTTCCGGGCCTGCCATGTCATTCAGCGCATGGTCGCCCGCCACCAGCATGAACGGCATCAATACGACCCGCTCGGCCTGTTCGCGCTCCAGCCACTCAATCGCCGCTTCAAATGTCCGGCTGCCTTCCACCGTCGCCGTAAACACCGGCAACCCGGCTGCATCCAGCCGCTGCTGGAATACATCGTAGCAACAGTCCGCCACATGGCCGCCCGAACCATGACCCATCAGGATCACGCGGGTCCGCTCGCCATCGCCGCACGCCGGCAGCTGCGACCGCAGAGCATCCACCGCAATCTGAAAATCATCCGGCTGCCCCTCGGCCAAGCCTTCATGGCACAGCATCGGTCGGCCCAGTTTCAGGCTGGCAAAAGCGCCGGTATGGTAAAACTGCGTCATAGCTTCGAGCAGGCGGTCATATTCCTCGCCGGGGATGATGTGGGTCGGCTGTACCAGCACTTCGTCAAATCCATCGCGGCATAGTCGCTCCATCGCTTCCTGCACCGAGTCGATCACGATGCCTTCTTCGGCGGCGATGCGGGCCCGCACCGTCTTCGAGGTGAACGCGCGGCGCATTTCCCAGCCGGGATAGGCTGTCTGCAGTTCTTTTTCCAGCACGTCGATGTTGGCCTGTCGCGTCTCGGGCACCGAGGTGCCGAAACTGACAACCAACAACGCCTTTTTGCCGGCGGCTTTGGCCCTGGCTTCACCGGGCTTGCTGCGCCGGGTCAGGATGGTCGACAGGTAAGTTACATCGTCCGGCGAGACCGTCGACAGATGATCATGCACTTCTTCTTCCGGCTGGCCGCATTTGGAGACCATGAGCGCATGCTCGGCGAATCCGTGATGGTCGAGCCGCTGGCGCAGCGCCTCGAAATTGCGGGATATCTTCATCAGCACCAATCGGTCGGAGGCTTCCATCACCTTGTCCAGTTTCTCGGGGCTGATGGTGGCCGGCACCACGCTGAGCACATCGTCTCCTTCGACAATCGGCGTGCCGTGGTGGCTGGCAATCGCACAAAAGGCGGTGATGCCCGGCACCGTTTCGATCGGGTGTCCGCAATCCTGCAGCAGTTCAAATACATAGATGTAGGTACTGTAAAACATCGGGTCGCCCAAAGTGAGAAACACGACATTCTGGCCCTGGTCGAGCCGTTTTTTGATGATGTCGCGGTTATCCCGCCAGGCGCCGGACAACTCGGCCGGCTCGTACACCATCGGGAAAATCAGTTCCAGCACTTCCGTACCCGGCCGCATGTGCGGCGTGGCAATCGACAGCGCGATACTGTCGCTGCGTTTTTCGGTGCGCGGCGCAATGACCACGTCGGCGTCATGCAGCGCCCTTACCGCCTTGAGGGTCAATAACTCGGGGTCGCCCGGTCCAACACCGATCCCCGTGAATTTTCCAATCGACAAGTCGCTTTCCTCCTCTTAATCATACGAAAAAAGAAATCTCCACCCGGAAAGTGGAGACTGTACGTCTATGAAAACGCGCAAATCCCCTTCCCATCGCTCGTGGGTACAACGGTGATTGTCAAACAGGCAGTTCTTCTGACTCCGAATCATCGCTTGACCTGCGCCTTCCCAAAACCAGTTGCTTCAGTGGCGTACAGCAGGCAGCTCCTCTTTACAGCGGCGGGACCGTACCGGAGTTTCACCGGACTTCCCTATTAAGCCCAACCGGGCACCTGTTTCATATGAATTTAATTGCGAGTAGATTATACCCGAAGCAGAAAAAAAATACAAGGCAACTCTCTGGGAAAGCTTCCTGCGATCCCCTGTCACCTTTTCCCGCCGGCCATCGCTTCGCTTTCAGGGAAGCTTCGCAGCCGCAGCATCGCCAAGATGCCGACAACCGGACCGATTCCCAGCAAAGAAAAGGCCCAGCCCCAGCCAAAAGAGTCCAGCACCATGCCAAACAGTTTGGGCGAAATGATGGTAATGCCAAAACCAACGACGGATTGCAGGCTTAGCGATGCACCCAGTTGCTCCGGCGGAACCAGCTCGGTCAGTCCTGCTTTGAAAATTGCCGAGTCGGCAACAATAAAGAAGCTGTACAGAAGTCCGAACGGAATGAACACCCACAAAGACGCGGCTGACAACCAGCCAAACAGCAGTGATCCCGCCCCGCTTAGCAATAAGACTACTGAAGCGGTGAGACATCGTCCTTGACGATCAGAAAGCCAGCCGACCAAAGCCGGGGATATCGCGCCCATCAGCAGGCAGGCGGAAGCGATGGCTCCGCCATAGGCCAAAGAGGGTTCACCGCCAAAACCATGTCCCCGCAGCGTAACCGTTGAAAAACTGCCGATCCAGCCGTTGAATGCGTACAATTCCCACATGTGTCCGGTATAACCCAAAATGATGAACCACACGGTCCGCTTTTTCCATATCGGTGTCACCGGCCTGACGCGAGATTCCTCAACAGGTTCGGGCTGTGCCGACAATGTTTCTGATTTTCCCGGTGTGAATAAAAACACCAATAATGCCGATGGAATTGCCCAGATGCTTGTCCACAGCATGGCCGTCTGCCAGGAAAACATTGCGGCCAGGGGTGCTGTCACGAGATAGGCAGCTGCATAGGAGGCCACCAGGGAGCAGGTGTAAACCCCCAATGCCATGCCACGCTGTTTCACCGGGTACCACCGGCTCAGGATCTGCATTCCGGGAATATAAAGCCCGCCTTGACCGATTCCGGCCAGCAGCCGCCAAACGATCGCAGTGTGATAATCCGAAGCGAACAGGGCAAAGCCGATTCCGGCAAGCCCGGTTTCGATGGCGCACAATGAGAAGGTAAGGCGACCGCCGATCTTGTCTGTAAGCCAACCGGCAAACAGCACGGCAGCTACATATCCCAGTTGAAATACACTCAGCAGAGTTCCCGCCTGATCGTTGTTCAGCTGCCACTCGCCGCGCAGGACCGGTAACACAGCGGCGAAATTGTACCACACCAGCATGCTGCCAAACTGGGCAATGCACAGTATGGCGAGGATGCGCGTCTTGATGTCCATGCTAGCCATCGGTGGGAAACCGTTTCATTCGATCCCGACTTTTGCCAACGCTTGTGCAAAATCGGCAATAATATCCTCGATACTCTCGATGCCTACCGAGACGCGGATAAGATCATCGCCTACCCCGTAGGCCTGGCGCTGAACCAAAGGGATCGCCCGATGCGAAGTTTTGCCCGGATGGGAAACCGTAGTGGAGGGTCCGGCCAGACTCGGCACGAGTTCTGTCAGCTGCAGCCCCCTGACAACGGTGCTTGCCGCCTCCATCCCGCCATTGACGGCAAAACTGAGCATGCCGCCGCAACCACCGGCAAGCAGCCTCTGGGCCACGGCGTAAGTTTTGGAACCGGGTAGGCCCGGATAGTGAACCTGGGTCACTTTGGGATGTGTAGAGAGAAATTCGGCTAGCTTCATCGCATTCGCCGAATGCCGTTCCATGCGCACGGCCAGGGTTTTTATGCCTCGCAGAACCAGCCACGCATCAAACGGACTCATTGTCGGCCCATAGGTTGTTCCCACTTTCTTCACCCGGTCGATGAACTCCTTGCTGCCAGCTACCACGCCGCCGGTGATATCGCTGTGACCGTTCAGATATTTTGTGGCGCTGTGAATGACGACATCGGCCCCGGCCAGTAAAGGCTGACAGTGAACCGGCGAAGCAAACGTGTTATCCACGTATACTTTTGCCCCCGTTTTTTCTGCCATTCGGGCAACCTCAGGGATGTCGATCACTTCCATCAGCGGATTGCAGATCGTTTCCACGTACAATACTTTGGTGTTGGGCAGCACCGCCGCGCGAACGGCAGCCAGATCGGTGAAGTCGGCAAAGGAGACCTCTACGCCGAACCGGCTCATTTCATTCATAAATAAAGCGTAGGTTCCGCCGTACAGAACCTGATGCGCCACGACATGGTCGCCGGCTTTCAGTTCGGCCAACAGCGCCATGGCGATTGCCGCCATTCCCGAGGAATATGCCGCTGCAGCTTCAGCCCCTTCCAGCAGCGCAACGGATTGCTCCAGCTGTTCCACGCCGGGATTGCTGATACGGGAATAAACGTAGCCTGACGCCCGATGTTCGTAAATATCGTCGATCTGTTCCAGCGAATCGAAGGACCATACCGAAGAGGCAAAAATCGGAGCCACTTTCGGTCGCGTGTCCGACGGACAGGCTTTCGCCCCGGCATGCACCGCCAGCGTATCAATCTTATTTGACATTTTGACAACCTCCTATCTGGTTAGGTAAATATATGAAACTTCTGTGCCAATAAACCAGAGGCGCGATCAGAGCTTCTTCGTCATAAAC
>CAZOJA010000081.1:0-9355 GCA_964579955.1 uncultured Veillonellaceae bacterium
CCGGCGGACTATCCTGGGTAATCAAACACAATCAACGCCTGCTGCAGAAAACCGATGAATCCTTGCAGGCGCTCCGCAAGTCCTCGGCCCAGACAATCCAGACCTTGGCCTCCATCACGGAAAAACACGACCCCTATGCCGCCGGTCATCAGCGCAAAACCACCGAACTGGCGGTTGCCATCGGTCGCCAGATGGCCCTCGATGACGAGCGGCTGGAGCGAATCCGGATTTCCGCCGCATTGCATGATGTTGGTAAAATCGCCATTCCCGGTGAAATCCTCAGTAAACCGGCTCTGCTGTCGCCGATTGAACATGACCTGGCCAAACTGCATGTCAGTGAAGGCGTGGAAATCCTGCGTGCCGCGGATTTGCCAAAATCGGTAGTCACCGCTGTGCTGCAGCATCATGAGCGTATGGACGGCTCCGGCTATCCGCTGGGCCTCAGTGGCGACCGGATTTGTCTGGAAGCCAGGATTCTGGCTGTGGCGGATTCGATGGAAGCGATGCTTTCGCACCGGCCCTATCGCGTCGCTTTGCCGGTTGAAAAGGCGTTGGCCGAGATCTGGTCGATGCGCGGTTCCGCCTATGACCCGGAGGTCGTCGAAGCCTGCACCACTGTTTTTCGTGACCAGGGCTTCCAGTTCGATACCTGAAGAATACCCCCGGCAGAAAATCCTTCTGCCGGGGGTATTCATTGACGGGGGTGATGCTAAAACGAGAACTGCTGTTCATCAAACAATATTGTGCAAGCGTCCACCACTGCCGGATCATAACGAGTACCGCTACCGGCGCGGATCTCGGCCAATGCCGCTTCCTGTCCCAATGCGGTTCGATAAGGCCGATGCGACATCATCGACTCGACGACATCCGCCACCATGATCAGCCGCGCTTCCAAAATAATGTCGCGTCCCGACAGCCGCTGGGGATATCCGCTGCCGTCCATCCGTTCATGATGCTGATAAATGATTCGGGCAATCGGCCAGGGAAGCTTCAAGTCCTTTAATATCTCGAAACCGGCCGAGGAATGGGTTTCAATCAGGCGTCGTTCAATAGGATTGAGTTTTCCCGGTTTGCTGAGGATTTCACCGGGAATATTGATTTTGCCGATGTCATGGATCGCACCGGCCAACGCCAGTATCGTCTGCACTTCCTCATCCAGTCCGAGCTGTTTGCCGATTGCGACGGAAAGCTTGGCTACGCGGCGTTGGTGCCCTGCCGTATAAGGATCCTTTGCTTCGGTCGTGTTGGACAACACCTCGATAGTCTGCCGCCAGGCCTGCATCAGTGCCAGTTCATGCTGTTTGATCGTGGTGATGTCCGTCGTGATGCCGAGAACGTGCCAACCCTGCCCGTCCAGCGAACGGACCGGCCGTTTGGTCCGGGAAAGCCAACATTCCCGTCCTTGTCCGTCGATCAGCAAACTATCGGGCAAGACAGCCTCCTGCAACGTTTGCAGCACCTTGGCGTCCGTTTCATCCAGCGCTCGGGCGAGCGCCGGATTCCTATGGATATCCGTATTGGTTTTGCCGACGAATTCCTCGACCGGAATACCCCACGCCTCGGACATCGCCCGGTTGACCAGCAGGAACCGTCCTGCTTCATCCTTGACATAAATCCGTTCCGGCAGTGCATCAAGCACGCCCCAGAGAAACTCCCGCTGGCGCGCTGCAGCCTGTTCCGCAGCAACGATGCGCTTTGTCAGCTCCGACCTGACCAGCGCCAGCTGTTCCTGCAAACATTTATTTTCGGCGATCAGCAAATCGACATCCGGCGAACTCATGACGGGCTCATGGCCGATACAGGCCGATCAGAGCGATTGCGCGACTTGTTTCAGTTGGATCGCTTCATGGCTGGTCATCACCCGGTCTATGTTCAGCAGAATGACCAGACGGTCTTCCATCTTGCCGATTCCCTCGATATACTGGGCTTCCAGGATGAAGGTCGGCGGCGGCGGCTCGATCGACGCTCCGGGCATCTGCACCACTTCGTTCACTGCATCGACAATAATGCCGACTGTCTGGCCGTCAATGTCGATGATCATGATCCGCGTATCATCTTCATGCGGCTTGGCTGCCAGTCCGAACCGTTTGCGCAGGTCGACCACCGGAATGACCCGTCCGCGCAGATTGATGATGCCTTCCATAAACTCGGGGGTTTGTGGCAACTTGGTCACCGGCACCATCCGGTTGATTTCCTGCACCTTCTGAATCGGCAATCCGTAATCCTCGTTCGCCAGTTTGAAAATTACCAGTTGTACGTCTTGCGCCATATATACCGCTCCTTTCTTCATTGGAACTCATCACATGCTGGAGATCTCAGTTTGTATTTGGGTCGGCAGCTCAGCCCGGCGGCCACTCCATGTATCGACCGCCCAAAATATGCCAGTGTAGATGCATCACCGTTTGCCCGCCGTTTTTACCGGTGTTGAGCACGATGCGGAACCCCTCCGCCGCCAGTCCCAACTGACCGGCGATCTTCGGCAGCGTCAGCATCGCGTGGCCGAGCATCGCGCTGTCTGCCTCGCCGGCGTCCGCCAGAGACGCCAGATGTTTGCGCGGAATCACCAGCGCATGGACCGGCGCCACCGGGTTGATATCCGCAAAGGCTACCAGGTACTCATCCTGATAAATCGGTTTCACAGGAATCTCTCCCGCTGCGATCTTGCAAAAAATACACTGTTCGGACATTTCTCTCCGTCCTTTCCTATCGTCTGCTTCTCGGATCACTCGTCTTTCATACGCAAAAAGACTATATTTGCCCGTTCTTTGCCAGCCAGGAACCCCCAAGGCAAATAGCCTTCGCGGATTTTCTCATTGATGTCGGCAATCAGACTTTCCCGTTCCATCGGCAGGACCTTGATCGCCCAATGAGTCACCCTGATGGCGTCGGACTTTACGAATAGCACGGCATAACGTTGGTCAAGCATGGTGATGCCGATCGGAATCAATCCTTGCGAAACCCTTTTCTCAATTTCCTGCCGCACTGTTTCCGGCTTGTTGTTCATCACGTTCCAGAACCACTCGTCCGTAGCGGACTGCAGCTTCAGATACAATACGGACAGATATGACCGTTCCTGTGAAACATCGACCGGCGTGTAGCCTTGTGCCAGATGGTCGTTCATCCCTGCCGTAAATAATTCGGCATTGGCGTAGGACTCGATTTTCCAGGCTGTTGCGCCTACGGAAGAATTGGATACGAACAGGACCGACATTTTGGTTTGCAGCGATTCAATGCCGACAGGAATTAGCTTCTCCTCGGCGACAATTCTTGAAATCCCCGACTGGATGCTGGCACTGTCCAAAGCAAAATCATATAGAGCCCAGCGGGTAATCTCCGCCGCTGAAGTGGTTGGCATCACAGAAAAGATGAGCAGCAAACTGAAACACAACATCCATATCAGCCGGTTCTTCATCTTTGTCCTGCCCCCCTTGTCGCTATCTGCTCAGTCTTCCATATTATATGAAATTTCTATCAGCACGCCTCGCTTTCCTGCTAAAAAAAGCCGGCGATTGAACTTATTTCTTCAACCGTCCGGCAAAACCTTCCGCCTGTATTCCGCTCAATTCCACTTGCACCAGCTGATTTTCGGCTAACCCGGTTTCGGCTGCAACGATGAACACCCGCTGGTAATTCGGAGTCAAGCCTTCCGCCTGGCCGCCGTCGGCGCGTTCCAATAAAACCGGCACCGTTTGGCCGAGCATCCGCCGACGGAATTCCAGGCTGCTCTGTTCGCCGAGCTGCATCAATTCGGCCACGCGACGTTTCTTTTCCGCATCGCCGACCTGACCGGCAAACGTCGCCGCCGCTGTGCCGCGCCGCTTTGAATACGGAAATACGTGAATCTTGGCGAATCCCATCCGTCTGACATATTCGAGCGTACGGGCAAAGCTGTCGGCGCTCTCGCCGGGAAAACCGACGATGATGTCGGTCGTCACCGCCAGGCCGGGAACGCGTTGTCTGAGCAGCGTCAGCAGTTCCGCATATTCGCTGGTCGTATAGGGCCGGCGCATCGCCGCGAGAATCGCGTCATCCCCGGCCTGCAGCGGCAGATGTAGGTGCGGACACAACCGCGGGTCCTGTTCCATCAGCCCGATCAGTTCTGCAGAAATTTCCAGCGACTCGGTGGAGCTGAGCCGGACCCGGGCGATCCGCGGCTCAGCCAATACGGTTCGGACGGCGTCTACCAGCGTGTTTCGGCCGGTTTCCCGCCCATACGTGCCGAGATTGATGCCGGTCAGCACGATTTCACGGTAGCCGGCATCAGCCAGAAACCGGGTCTCTTCGCGGATGCCGCTCAGGGAACGTGAGCGCAGATGTCCCCGGGCATAAGGGATGATGCAATAGGAACAGTAGTTGTCGCAGCCGTCCTGGATCTTCATGAACGCCCGGGTTCGCCCTGGCGAATCTTGTAGCGGAATCTCCTCGAACGCATTCATCGACATGATGTCGGAAACAGCCTGGATCTGCTGCTTGTGCTCGCGGGCCTGTTCGACGTAGTCGACGATATGCAGCCGGTTCTGCGTTCCCACCACCACATCGACGCCCTGGATCGCCGCCGCTTCGGCCGGTGAAAGCTGAGCGAAGCAGCCGGTCACCGCCACGATGGCATCCGGGTTGAGACGCCCGGCCCGCCGCACCATCTGGCGGGATTTTCGCTCCCCCAGATGCGTCACCGAACAGGTGTTGATGACATAGACATCGGCTTGACCGTCGGCCTCCACCGTCTCGTAACCGCGCTGCCGGAACAGTCCGGCCATCGCCTCGGTCTCCGTCTGATTCACTTTGCAGCCGAGCGTGATAAATGCAACCGTTGGCATCAGCTTCCTCCCAGATCGCCGCATTGGTACATGATGGCCGACAACGCGGCCAGTCCGGCGGTTTCGGTCCGCAACACCCGCGGCCCAAGACCGGCGAGCAATGCCCCATGCTCCCCGCAAGCCTCGACTTCCGCCGCGGACAACCCGCCTTCCGGACCGACGACAACGATCCAGTCCGTACCGGGCTGCTGCGTCAAAATCCGGCGCAAGCCTTGCGTCCCGGCGCCTTCATAGAGAACCAGCAGCCGCGTTTGCGGCGTGACCCGTCCAAACAATTGCTGCCAAGTCAAAAAGGGGCCTATGACCGGTACGATGCCCCGTCCCGATTGCCCCGCCGCTTCTTGAGAAATCTTTTGCCAGCGGCGTAGCCGCTCAGCTTGTTTGGCCGGTTCGTAGCGAACAACGCAGTGGCTGGTCTGCAGCGGCAAAATACCCCGCGCCCCCAGCTCCACAGCTTTTTGTATGATCAGTTCCATCTTGTCGGCTTTGGGCAACGCCTGGGCCAGCCATACCGCAACCGACGGTTCCGGCGAAGCCGTCCGTTCGCGCAGCCGCAGAGTCACCGTGCTCGCAGAAACACTGCTGATCTCGGCCATGCCGCATTGCCCGTCCGTGCCAGCCACGCCAAGAAAATCTCCGACCGCCATCCGCAGCGACAAACCGATATGACGGGCCGGCTCGCCGCTGACAGTCATCGTGTCAGCGAGGGGTCCGTCAATAAACAATCGACGCATATCAGGCCCGGCTACGGCAGGCGATCACGGCCGCCCACTCGCCAGCCTCGTTGACCTTGGTCACATGCAGTCCCTGCTGCAACAGCGCGTCGGTCACATCAGCCAGCCGGTCCTTGATGATCCCGCTGGCCAAAAAGCAGCCTTCCGCCTTGAGCCGCAGCGGAATCGCCGGCGCAAGCCGCAGAATCAGATCAGCCACCAGATTGGCCACAATGATGTCGGCTTGTCCGGTCAAATCATCCATCAGGTTTCCCTGCGACACGACAACCCGATCAGCCACATGGTTGGCCACCACATTGTGCGCTGCCGTTTCACAGGCCATCTTGTCATATTCGACCGCCTGCACTGCCGCAGCTCCCAGTTTGGCCGCGGCAATCGAGAGGATTCCCGAACCGGCGCCGATATCAAACACCGTCATGCCAGGTTCAACCAGCGTTTCCAGGCTTTCCAGGCAAAGGATGGTCGTGCCGTGGGTACCGGTGCCGAACGCCATGCCAGGGTCCAGGTCCAGAATGATGTCTTCGGGTTGCGGTGTGTAGTCCTCCCAAGACGGCTTCACGACAAAGCGCCGACCGATCCGCGCCGTATGAAAATACTGTTTCCAGGAGTCGGCCCATTCGGTTTCACGGACTTCGCGCCAGTGAATCGTGCCCCGCCCTTTGTCGAGAGAATGCCCGGCCAGTTCGTCCACCCGCTGCGACAGGATGCGCAGTTTATCCGGCAATTCGGTATCGGACGGCAAATAACCGATCACCGTCACGTAATCGACCGCAGGCTCATCAGGAAAAATGCAGTCGGTCCAGTTGCCGGAACTGCGATAGGATTGGATCAGGTCCGGGTCTTCAATCACGACGCCACCGGCGCCCAGCTCATGAAATACGGCCGCCACCGCTTCCGTGGCTTCCTGGGTCGTGTGGATGCTGATCTCCGCCCATTTTTCCTGCATGCCGCCGCCTCCTGTACACTAAATTCAGCCGCCCAGCGCTTCCTTGACCTTTTTGACGAAGCTGGGGCTTTCATTCTTGATATTTTCGCCGCCGAGTTTGGCAAACTCCGCCAACAGTTGTTTCTGCTTATCCGACAGTTTTTTCGGCGTCACCACCGTCAGCCGCACCTTGAGATCGCCCTTGCCTTTGCCGCGCAGGTGAGGCACGCCTTTTTCCTTGATCGTCAGCACCGAGCCGGTCTGTGTTCCTACAGGGATTTCCAGTTTGGTCATCCCTTCCAGCGTCGGCACTTCCACCGTGTCGCCGAGCGCGACCTGGGCAAAACTGACCGGCAATTCATAAATCAGGTTGTCGCCATCCCGTCCGAAGGTCTTGTGGCGTTTCACCGAGACATATACATAGAGATCACCCGGCGGCCCGCCGCGGGTACCGGCTTCACCGCCCTGCGAGATGCGCAGCCGCAGCCCGTTGTCGGCGCCAGGCGGAATCGTGACCTGAATCCGGCGATTCTTGCGGACTTTGCCGCGCCCCCGGCATTCGCCGCAGGGGGTGTGTACGATTTTCCCTTCGCCACGGCAGCGACTGCAAGTCGTCACATTGACCATCCGGCCGAACGGCGTGTTCTGCACGACCTGGGCCTGCCCGGAGCCGCCGCACTGCGGACAGGTTTCCGGGTGAGTGCCGGCAGCCGCGCCGGTTCCCTGACAAGCCGAACAATCTTCGGTCCGGGGTATCTCGATTTCCTGGTTGAAACCGCTTGCCGCCTGCTCCAGCGTGATCTCCATGTCATAACGCAGATCGGCGCCGCGCTCCGGACCCTGCCGTCTTTGTCCGCCACCGAAGCCGCCGCCGAAGAACATGTCAAAGATATCATTGATCCCGCCGCCGCCAAAACCGCCGCCCCCGCCAAAGCCGGCTCCGTCAAAGGCCGCATGGCCGAACTGGTCGTACTTGGCCCGGCTCTCCTGATTGGACAGCACTTCATAGGCCTCGTTGATCTCCTTGAATTTCGCCTCGGCTGTCTTGGGATCGTCCCGGTTCACGTCAGGATGATACTGCCGGGCCAGCTTGCGGAACGCTTTTTTGATCTCCTCGTCGCTGGCATTGCGGGACACGCCCAGCAGTTCATAATAGTCCTTTTTGTCCGCCACTTCTTCACCAACTCCAGAAAGGAAGCAGCGCCGCACCAGGCAACACTGCTCCCTCGCTTATATTTCTTTATTGGGCCGGTTTATCCCACCACTTATTTTTTCTCGTCGTCCATCACTTTGTATTCGGCGTCGACCACTTTCTCGTCGCCTTTCGCTCCGCCGGCCGCTCCGCCCGGTCCGGCTTGTCCCGGCGCGCCTTCCTGCGGTCCCGCCTGCTGGTATACGGCGGAAGTCAGTTCGTACAACGGTTTGGACAATGCTTCGGTATCGGCTTTGATTTTTTCGATGTCCGTGCCTTTCAGGCTTTCCTTCAGCACGTCAATCGCCGCCTGGACCTTTTCCGCCAGTGCTTTGTCGGCCTTGCCTTCAAATTCCTTCAGCGTCTTTTCGGCCTGATAGACGAGCGAGTCGCCGTTATTGCGGGTCTCGACCTCTTCACGGCGTTTTTTGTCTTCTGCCGCATTGGCTTCCGCTTCCTTGACCATCCGTTCGACTTCTTCCTTGGAAAGTCCGCCGCCCTGCGAGGCCGAGGTGATGGTGATCTTCTGCTCTTTGCCGGTACCGAGGTCTTTGGCGCTGACATGAACGATGCCATTGGCGTCGATGTCGAAGGTCACTTCGATTTTCGGCACGCCGCGCGGCGCCGGAGCGATGCCGGACAGTTCGAACCGTCCGAGGGTCTTGTTGTAGGCGGCCATCTCACGCTCACCCTGCAGCACGTGCACATCGACCGACGGTTGATTGTCGGCGGCGGTGGAGAAGGTCTGGCTCTTGGCCGTGGGAATCGTCGTGTTGCGCTCGATGATTTTGGTGAACACTCCGCCCAGCGTCTCGATCCCGAGCGACAGCGGCGTCACGTCCAGCAGCAGCACATCCTTGACTTCACCGACCAGCACGCCGGCCTGGATCGCCGCACCAACAGCTACGCACTCATCCGGGTTGACGCCTTTGTGGGCTTCCTTGCCAAAGAACTTCTTGATCGCTTCCTGAACGGCAGGAATCCGGGTGGAGCCGCCGACCAGAATGATCTTGTCGATTTCTTTCGGGCTGAGACCGGCATCGGTCATCGCCTGACGGGTCGGTCCCATCGTAGCTTCGACCAGGTCTGCGGTCAATTCGTCAAACTTGGCCCGGGTCAGGCTGAGGTCAAGGTGCTTGGGTCCGCTGGCATCGGCCGTGATGAACGGCAGGTTGATATTGGTCGTCAGCAGCGAAGAAAGCTCGATTTTTGCCTTTTCCGCCGCTTCCTTCAGCCGTTGCAACGCCATCTTGTCGTTACTGAGGTCGATGCCGGAATCTTTCTTGAACTCGCTGATCAGCCATTTCATGACCCGCTCGTCAAAATCGTCGCCGCCCAGCCGGCCGTTGCCGCTGGTGGATTTTACTTCAAACACGCCATCGCCCAGTTCGAGGATCGATACGTCGAACGTGCCGCCGCCAAGGTCGAACACGAGGATGGTGTGGTCATCGCCTTTGTCAATGCCGTAAGCCAGCGAAGCAGCCGTCGGTTCGTTGATGATCCGCAGCACTTCCAATCCGGCGATCGTTCCGGCGTCTTTGGTTGCCTGGCGCTGGCTGTCGCTGAAGTACGCCGGCACGGTGATAACCGCCTGCGTCACTTTTTCGCCCAGATAGGCCTCGGCGTCGGTCTTCAGTTTTTGCAGCACCATCGCCGAAATTTCCTGCGGCGAGTATTTTTTGTCATC
>CAZOJA010000082.1:0-9310 GCA_964579955.1 uncultured Veillonellaceae bacterium
TCAAAAGCAGCGTAAACGATGCCCTGTGCAACGCTTTTTTTGCCGCTCAGCATGATTTTATTGATGAAGCGAGTAACCGTCTTCGAATTGTAAACGGGATCCGGCAGAACGTCACGCTTCGGAACCGCACCTTTTCTAGGCATGAAAAACCCTCCTTATTTCTTTCCGGCGGCAGCTTTGCCACGCTTCGCGCCATACTTGGACCGCGATTGGTTGCGCTTCGCAACGCCGGCCGTATCGAGAGCGCCACGGATGATATGATAGCGAACACCAGGCAAATCCTTTACACGACCGCCTCTGATCAATACGACCGAGTGTTCCTGCAAATTGTGCCCGATGCCTGGGATGTACGAAGTCACTTCAATGCCATTGGTCAAGCGGACACGTGCCACTTTACGCAATGCCGAGTTCGGCTTTTTGGGAGTCGTTGTGTACACTCTCGTACAAACACCACGCTTTTGCGGGCACTCTTTTAATGCCGGCGCAGTGGATTTTTTCTCCAACTCTTCTCTGCCTTGACGTACTAATTGGTTAATTGTCGGCATTTCCACACCTCCTTATGTTGATTTCTCCGGAATGCATCGCTGCAGACGATAGTTTATTTCAAGATCGCAATTGCAGCAGCGCCTACATCAATCCCGCAGGCTTCTCCCAGTTCTTCCATCGTATTCCCGTTTACAACAGGTATTTTTCGCGCCAGACAAACCTGCTGCAAGGGAAGAACCATACGGGCATCGGCATCTTCTGCAATGTAAACCGAAACAACCTGGTCTTTCTCGACGGCTTTCATGCTTTGCTTGATTCCGATTACTTTGGCAACTTTCTTGAAATTTAGAGCTTCAGCGGCCATTAGCCACACTCCTCCACAGGCGCTTTTACATTTTATCACTCAGTTAAATGCATGTCAACGGAATATTTTATTGATTTTTTGTTGTCCACGGCACCACGAGTATCATCTTTAGATTTTGAAGGGAAACCGCACAATTCTGCGGTCTCCCTTCAGTCCTTACAACGCTTCCGGTTGCAATACGTTCGGTTTTTTGAGCAAAATGTTACGATATCGGTTCATGCCAGTACCTGCAGGAATCAGTTTGCCGATAATGACATTTTCTTTGAGTCCCAACAGCGGGTCGACCTTTCCTTTGATGGCCGCATCAGTCAGCACCCGGGTTGTTTCCTGGAACGAGGCCGCTGACAGGAACGAGTCCGTGGCCAACGACGCTTTGGTGATACCAAGCAGGATCGGCCTTGCTACCGCAGGTTCGCCGCCGGCCTCAAGCGCTTTAAGGTTTTCAGCTTCAAACGCATTGATATCGGTGTATTCCCCTGGCAGGAATTCCGTGTCGCCTGGCTCTTCGACCTTCACTTTGTGCAACATCTGACGGACCATGACCTCGATGTGCTTGTCGTTGATTTCTACGCCCTGTTCCTTGTACACCTTCTGCACTTCGCTCACGATATATCGGTGGGTGTCGCGCAGACCGCGAATCCGCAGAATATCATGCGGGTTCAGCGGACCATCGGTCAAACGGTCGCCAGGTTCCACCAGCTGGCCGTCCCTGACCAGTATCCGGGATCCGTAAGGCACCGGATAAATCCGCTCTTCGCCGGACGACGAAGTGATCACGGCGCGTCGAGCCCCTTTGGCTTCCCGCAGTTCCACCCGGCCGTCGATTTCGGTAAGCACCGCCGGATGTTTTGGCTTGCGCGCTTCAAACAATTCTTCGACACGCGGCAGACCGGAAGTGATATCGCCGCCGGATGCCTGACCGCCTGTCGATGCCACGCCGCCGGTATGGAAGGTACGCATCGTCAGCTGCGTTCCCGGTTCACCGATGGATTGAGCCGCAATAATTCCGACGGCCTCCCCGACATCCACAATGCGACCGGTCGCCAGATTGCGGGCATAACACTTGACACAGACGCCATACTTGCACTTGCAGGTCAGCACGGAGCGAATCAATACCTTCGACCGCACGGCGGCAACTTGATCAACAAGGTCTTCACTGATTTCCTCGTTCGTGCGGACAATCATCTCGCCGTTGCGGGGATCTTCGATGTCTTCGGCAGCGATTCTGCCAACGATACGGTCCCGCAGTTTTTCAATCACGTTGCTGCAGATCACGATGCTGCCTTCCCGGCCGCGCATTGACCACAACGTCGATATGTGCTTCTTGTTGGTTTCGTCGATCAACTCGCCGACCTGGATGATGGCGTTGCCGGCGTCATCCAATATCAGTTCGGCCGACTTGCGGCCTGCCAGATCCTGGTTCAAAACGCGGACCTCATCCTGAATCGTCACAATCTCAGCGATCAGTTCCGCCGTTAACACGCTACCGGTCGAAACAACCACTTTTTTAGACTGGGCATTACGCACTTCCTCGCCAACGATCTGCCCCACAGCGCGATGCCGCAGATCAGACGTTTTCAGGGAAATCACCTTAAGCAGAGGTTCTTTGATGGCTTCTTCGACGATTGCTTCCGCATCAATCCCTTTGACTGCGTTTCTGCGGATTTGAATATCGCCGATCACATCCGCTTCAATCATCACATCGATCTGCTCTTCCGTCACGGTGGTTCCGGCAGGCAGCAGGCAGTTTCCTGCCGAGTCGAACACATCGGCTTCGGTGTTTCGGCCAAGCATCTCGCGCATCATGATATCACGCAGATTAGCGCTGATCTGCTCGCGGGACAACGTGAGCGGAACCAGGTCGGGAACTTTGACTTCCAGTACCTGCTCGGCAAAGAGCCGGTCGATCATTCCGGTTGTCAATACGGCGCCGGCAGCCATGACGACTTCGCCAGTTGCACTGCTTACCGCATCCTCGGCCAAGGTCTTTCCGTCAAGATACTGTTTCACACCGCCGAGAGAAGCTTCGTACTGAATGTACATCTGCTCAATCTCACGCGAAACATTGAATTTTAGGACATCGCAGTCATCTTCACGCACAATCAGGTCTTGCGCCACATCAACCAATCGGCGGGTCAGGTAACCCGAGTCAGCGGTTCGCAGCGCCGTATCTGCCAGACCTTTGCGCGCGCCGTGGGTCGAGATGAAATACTCGAGTACGGTCAAGCCTTCACGGAAATTCGCTTTGATCGGCAAGTCGATGATTCGGCCCGAAGGATCGGACATCAGACCGCGCATACCGGCCAGCTGACGAATCTGCTGCACATTACCGCGGGCGCCGGACGTCGCCATCATATATACGGGGTTCAGTCGATCCAGCGATTTCATCAGCGAGTCGGTAACATCGTCGGTCGCCTTCTTCCATAGTTCGACAACCTTCAGGTACCGCTCATCTCCGGTCAACAAACCGTTGCGATAGTGGCTGTTGATATTTTCGACCTGCTTGTCGGTTGTTTCGATGATTACTTGCTTCTGCGGCGGAATCTTGATGTCGGAAATCGCGATGGTGATTCCGGCGCGAGTCGCATAGGTAAAACCAAGTTTCTTTATTTTGTCCAGGACCATTGCCGTTTGCGCATTGCCAAACCGGCGGTAGCATTCGGCAATCAGCTTGCCCAATTCCTTTTTGTCCATGAGCTTGCCGAGCTCTTTGCCATCATTGCTATATTGCTTCAGTTCCTGCGGCAACGCTTCATTGAACACGAAACGGCCCATGGTGGTGGTGATCAGACCGGCTCCCGGAATCCGGATCCGAACCTTTTCATGCAGGGTGATGGATCCGAAGTGATAGGCTTGCAAGGCTTCGTCGCCGCTGCTAAAGGCCCGCGGCAGACTTCCCGCTTGCCGACGCGCTTCGCTTGCTTCGGTTTCTCTTTCAATGGTCAGGTAATAGGATCCGAGAACCATATCCTGTGTCGGCGATGCGACGGGACGACCGTCTTTCGTGGAAAGGATGTTGTGGGCGCTCAGCATGAGCACTCGCGCTTCCGCCTGCGCTTCCGCCGACAGCGGCACGTGCACGGCCATCTGGTCGCCGTCGAAGTCTGCATTGTATGCAGTACAGACCAGCGGATGGATTTTTATCGCTCTGCCTTCAGACAATACCGGCTCAAAGGCCTGGATACCGAGACGGTGGAGAGTCGGTGCGCGGTTCAACAGGACGGGATGCTCACGAATGACTTCTTCCAGTACGTCCCACACTTCCGGCCGCATCCGCTCAACCATCCGCTTGGCGCTCTTGATGTTATGAGCATGACCGGCGTTAACCAGTTTCTTCATCACAAACGGTTTGAACAATTCCAGCGCCATTTCCTTCGGCAGACCGCATTGGTGGAGTTTCAGTTCCGGGCCGACCACGATAACCGAACGACCGGAATAATCGACACGTTTACCAAGCAGATTCTGACGGAAGCGGCCCTGTTTTCCCTTGAGCATGTCGCTGAGCGATTTCAGGGGGCGGTTGCCGGGACCGGTGACCGGGCGGCCGCGCCGACCATTGTCGATCAGGGCGTCCACGGCTTCCTGCAGCATCCGCTTTTCGTTGCGGACGATGATGTCCGGCGCCTTGAGTTCCAGCAGCCGCTTGAGCCGGTTGTTGCGGTTGATGACACGGCGGTAAAGGTCGTTCAGGTCCGAGGTGGCGAACCGACCGCCGTCCAGTTGGACCATCGGACGCAATTCCGGCGGAATGACCGGAACAACATCCATGATCATCCACTGCGGCTTATTGCCGGATTTGCGGAATGCTTCGACAACCTCCAGGCGACGGATCGCCCGAATGCGCCGTTGTCCGCTGACTTCCTTCAATTCCTGGCGAAGTTCCCGACTCATCTTTTCCAGGTCGAGTTCTTCAAGCAGACGCTTGATCGCTTCGGCGCCCATGCCGACCTCGAAGTGCGATCCATACTTCTCGTAATAGTCGCGGTATTCTTTTTCGGTAAGCAACTGCCGCCGCATCAGCGGAGTATCCTTGGGATCCAGCACAATATAAGCGGCAAAATAGAGCACTTTTTCCAGTGACCGGGGCGAGATGTCGAGAATCAATCCCATCCGGCTGGGAATTCCTTTGAAATACCAGATATGGGACACCGGCGCTGCCAGGTCGATATGTCCCATGCGGTCTCTCCGGACCTTAGATTTGGTGACTTCAACGCCGCAACGGTCGCAGACTACGCCTTTATGACGAATTCGCTTGTACTTGCCGCAATGACATTCCCAGTCGCGGGTTGGTCCAAAGATCTTTTCGCAAAACAAACCGTCGCGCTCAGGCTTCAGTGTGCGATAATTTATCGTTTCCGGCTTTTTGACTTCACCGTGGGACCAGCTCGCAATTTGTTCGGGAGAGGCCAAGCCAATCCGCATCGAATCGAAATTATTCACATCTTGCAAGATTCTATCGCTCCCCTCTTACTTATTCGATCAGATCATCATCTGACTCGGGCATGTCCAAATCCAGCTCATCGACTTCTTCGAGCAAATCCCTTACATTGATCTTCTTTTCCTTGGCCTTGACTTTTTTGACGCTCTTGCGTGCCCGCACTTCCGCTTCGTCATCGACCTTGGTCGCGGGAATGATGTCGATCTCCGACATACCGCTCAAAACATCTTCTTCGACTTCCTCTTCGTCTTCGAGGAAATCGGCTACTTCATCGACACTCGCCTCAGCCGACTTTTCAATGAAGCGTGAAGGTTTACGTTCGCGCGGCACCGGTTGGTAACGGGATTCGCCGCCAATCGGCAACTCCAGTTCCTTGGCAGTTTCATGAACGTCATCGTCAGAGTCGCGGATCAGAATCGCTTTCCCGTCTTCGGAACGAACTTCTACATCCAGTCCGATACTTTGCAGTTCTTTCATCAGAACCTTGAACGATTCGGGAATGCCCGGCTCAGGAATATTCTCTCCTTTGACAATCGCTTCATAGGTTTTCACGCGACCAACAATATCATCCGATTTCACTGTCAGCAATTCCTGGAGCGTATACGCGGCGCCGTAAGCTTCTAACGCCCAAACTTCCATTTCACCGAAACGTTGCCCACCGAATTGGGCCTTGCCGCCGAGCGGCTGCTGGGTAACCAGCGAGTACGGTCCGGTGGAGCGGGCATGAATCTTGTCATCGACCAGATGATGCAGTTTCAGCATATATACATAACCGACAGTGACCGGATTGTCAAATTCAAGTCCAGTCCGCCCATCACGCAGTTTGGTCTTGCCATCTGCCGGCAATTGCGCCAATTTGAGGGTGCGGATGACTTCTTCTTCGGTAGCGCCGTCAAATACGGGAGTTGCAATATGAATCCCGCAATCGCCATAGGCATTGGGCCAGATATGCGAACCACGTTGCATTTCTTTGGCTTCTTCCACCCCGTCAGGTTTAGGCAAACCCCAACGATCCAAATCATAGCCAGCTTCGCGCAATCTTGCCTCAACATTGGGGTCTTTATGAGCGATTTGCAGCCCAAGCGCTGAAATAGCCCAACCCAGGTGTGTTTCCAGCACTTGTCCGATATTCATACGCGACGGAACGCCTAGCGGGTTAAGCACGATCTGGACCGGGGTGCCATCCGGCAGGAACGGCATGTCCTCTTCGGCCATGATGCGCGACACGACGCCCTTGTTGCCGTGTCGTCCGGCCATCTTGTCGCCTTCGGAAATCTTGCGCTTTTGCGCGATATAGACACGAACCAGCTGATTGACGCCGGGCATCAGTTCGTCGCCATTTTCACGGGTAAAGACCTTGACGTCAACGACCTTGCCGGACTCGCCATGCGGCACCCGCAAAGAGGTATCGCGGACTTCCCTGGCCTTTTCACCGAAAATCGCCCGCAGCAGTCGCTCTTCGGCAGTCAGTTCCGTTTCACCTTTCGGCGTCACTTTGCCGACCAGAATATCACCGGGTCGAACTTCCGCACCAACCCGGATGATCCCTCTGTCATCCAGATCGCCAAGAGCTTCTTCCGCCACATTGGGAATGTCGCGGGTGATCTCTTCCGGTCCCAGTTTGGTGTCACGCGAGTCGCACTCATATTCTTCGACGTGGATCGAGGTGAACACGTCTTCCTTGACGATTTTTTCGCTGAGTAGGATCGCATCCTCATAGTTGTAGCCTTCCCAAGGCATGAACGCGACCAGGATATTTCGTCCTAGCGCCAGCTCGCCGCGGTCAGTCGACGGTCCGTCCGCCAAAACCTGACCTTTTTCGACGATTTCTCCCTTGTACACCAGTGGACGCTGATTGATGCAGGTCCCTTGGTTGGACCGTAGATATTTCAGCAGCTTGTACTTGTCAAAACCGGCTGTCTCGCCTTCCCGACGCACGATGATCTCGGTGGCGGTCGCCCGTTCCACGACGCCGGCCGATTTTGCCAGTACGACAACTCCCGAATCACGGGCCGCTTTTCCCTCCATGCCGGTCCCGACCAGCGGAGCCTGCGGCCGCAATAGCGGAACCGCCTGACGCTGCATGTTGGCGCCCATCAGGGCCCGGTTGGCGTCATCGTTCTCCAGGAAGGGAATCATCGCTGTTGCGATGGAAACGACCTGTTTGGGCGAAACGTCCATGTAATCGACTTCTGTCGCCGGTACTTCCAGGATGTGATCGCGATAACGCACACTGACGCTTTCTTCGGCGAACCACCCGTCTTTATTCAGTTTTTCGTTCGCCTGGGCAATGACGACCTCGTCTTCTTCATCGGCCGTCTGATAATGCACATCTTCCGTCACCCGCATGTTCTTTTTGTCGACTTTGCGGTACGGCGTTTCGATAAAGCCGAATTGATTGACCCGGCCAAAAGTGGAAAGCGAACCGATCAAGCCGATGTTCGGACCTTCCGGCGTTTCAATCGGGCACATCCGGCCATAGTGGGAATGGTGGACGTCACGCACTTCAAAACCGGCCCGTTCCCGGCTAAGTCCACCAGGTCCGAGTGCACTGAGGCGCCGCTTATGAGTCAGCTCCGCCAGCGGATTGGTCTGGTCCATAAACTGGGACAGCTGGCTGGAACCAAAAAACTCCTTGATCGCAGCAACGACCGGACGGATATTGATCAATGCCTGCGGCGTGATTACATCCACATCCTGAATCGTCATCCGCTCGCGCACGACCCGTTCCATCCTGGCCAAACCGATGCGGAACTGGTTCTGCAACAATTCGCCCACCGAACGCAGACGCCGGTTGCCCAGATGGTCAATGTCGTCTTTGCTGCCGAACCCTTCGGCCAAATTCAGCAGATAGCTGATCGAGGCAATGATATCGGCCTTGGTGACAGTACGACGGCTATAGTCAGACGGAGTGGGCGTGCAGAGCATTTTCTCCGGCTTCTGATCTTCGTGCAAACGAGCATATACTTCGACCAAGCCCTCGCCCAAGGCCGCCTCGCTGAAAACGCCGCTTTTCTCGATTCGTTCGAGAATGTCCTCGTCGACCTTGACCGGGTTGTCATTCGCGTCTCGCGCGGAGACGATGATTTCACCGGTACTGCGGTCGATGATGTCCTGATCTAGATACACTCCCTGCATACGACGACGCCAGCCGATTTTTTTCGTCAGCTTGTAGCGGCCCACGGTCGCCAAATCATAACGTTTGGAGTCAAAAAACAGTGATTCGACCAATTGGGCTGCGTTTTCAATTGTCGCAGGCTCACCGGGACGAAGCCGTTTGTAAATTTCAAGCAATGCAGTATCGCGGTCGTTCGAATCATCCTTGCCGCCTTCCAGGGTGGCACGAATCCGCGGGTTGTTGTCAAACAGATTCATAATCGCGTCGTTGGACTCCCAGCCCAAGGCGCGAATCAGAACGGTGACAGGCAACTTGCGCGTCCTGTCTACCCGCACGGCCACCACGTCATTAGAATCGGTTTCCAACTCCAACCAGGCGCCGCGATTGGGAATAATCGTCGCAAAATACAGTTCCTTACCATTGGCGTCCAACTGAACATCATAATATACCCCTGGTGAACGCACCAACTGGCTGACGATAACACGTTCCGCGCCATTGATGATAAAGGTCCCGTTGTCAGTCATCAGCGGAAAGTCGCCCATAAAGACATTCTGTTCCTTGATTTCGCCAGTCTCGCGATTAACCAACCGCACCTTGACATTCAGGGGCGCGGCATAGGTAACGTCACGTTCTTTGCATTCTTCCACGTCATACTTGGACTCACCCAGGCGAAAATCATCGAAAGACAGCACCAAATTGCCAGTAAAATCCTGGATCGGTGAAATGTCCCGGAAGATTTCCGTCAGGCCAGTCTGAAGAAACCACTGATAGGATTTCTTCTGGATTTCGATCAGATTGGGCATATCCAATACTTCATCGATTTTGGCGTAACTATAGCGTGTCCGTTTTCCTACCTGCACGGGATTGAACATTCAGACCCCCACCTCCACTGTTGAAACAAAAT
>CAZOJA010000083.1:0-9164 GCA_964579955.1 uncultured Veillonellaceae bacterium
CTGGACCGGCCCGTCGGTCAGCCGTCTCGGATTGGCGCCGTCCGGCGCCGCCAGATAAAGGCTGTGCCGGTCAGACCAGTTGGCATAGTATAGGCCTTCTGCGGTGATATTCACATCCCAGGCTTCCTGGTCCGCGACCAGCTGGTCGGACAGGAACCGGTCGGGACGGAACCGCCAGAGGGTTTCTTCTTTTTCGCCGCTGAGCGAATCCGCTTTCTTCAGATAATAAATCCAGCCGTCTTTCTCCGCCACCGTACCGCGGTTGGCGGTGTTGCCGGCCTGATTGCCGCTGCCGGCAGGCGCGGCTTCCAGCTTCACCGTCGGCTGCACCGGTCCCGGCGCGGGTTTCTTCGCCGCCAGCACTTTTTTGCCATACCAGGTTTCCGTGGCTTTGACGATCGCTTCCGCCGAACGCTGCCGCTGGAACCGGTCCAGAATCAGTTTTGCATTGGCCGGATTCGGCATCATGATGCCTTCGGTCAGCACCGCCGGCACCCAGGTCGAATTGAGCACAACAAGGCGTGGCCGGTCCTGCAGCACTTCCCGCTGCGTACCGGTCGCCTGAATCAGTTCATCCTGCATCACCAGGGCCAGGTCATGGGCCGGCTGCCGGGCGGCCGCATTGTAGAGGACGGTCGTGCCGAACTCCCGGCTGCGGGGCAGCTTGTCTTCCGGCAGCGAGTTGTTGTGGACGGAAATGAACACCGTCGCATCGACGATATTGGCGGCATCGGCCCGCTCAAGCAGCGACGGCTCGACATCGGTCCGGCGGGTCAGCACCACATTCCAGCCCTTGCTTTCAAACAGCCGGGCGGTCCGCAGCGTGATATCGAGATTGATATCCTTTTCCAGAATGAAGTTCTTCACGGCGCCGGTATCGGTGCCGCCGTGCCCGGCGTCGAGCACCACGGTGGGGATCTGCCGCCTGGCGCCGCGCGGCGTCGTGATCACCAGATAGGTCCGCATCCGGATCATCCCGTCACGGGCCTTCACGGTTTTGCGGCGGACGGTCTTGACTTCGGCTTTCGCCGCGTCCGGTCCCGGCAAGGTCAGCTTGACCCGGTTGCCTGGCAGCGCCTCAAACCGCAGCGGATAGTCGGCCGGCAATTCCTTTAACGCCAGCACCGCATTGGCCAGCACCACTTCCAGCCGGTCGGCGCCGCGCTTCTCCTCATAGCCTGGCTGCAGCCCCAGCTTCAGGACATCGTCCACCCCTTCGCCAGGCATCCTGTCCTCCAGCGCCACCGCGATCACCTGACGCTCCTGCAGCAAAAACAATTTCCCCTCGGTGACCGCATAGGGGGCAAGGGGTGCCGAAGCCTCGCAGACAACGCCGAAATTCAGAACCCCCGCCAACAGACACAGAGCAGCCAGCCATCTTTTTTTCACCGTCAAAAACTCCCTCCAGGCTCTGCCGAAAAAGATCATTCCGCTTATACTTCGACGCTGCGCCGCCAACTCCTTGCAACAAAAAAACGACGGGTTCGATTGAATCGAATCCGTCGTCTGTTATCGGCATCGCAGGCTCATTTTCGCATCAAGTATGCCGAAGCCGGCAAAAAGTAAGCCACGTCCGAGGCTGGCGGCGTAGAGCTGTCGGTTTCCGGTTTTTTCGGGGAATCGACAATCTTCCAATGCAGCGTCACCGGACGCCCCGGCATGTATTCCAGCGTTGCCCGGCCGTTCTCCGGACTCAGGCTGCTTTTCCACTCCAGATAGGCCAGCGATCCGTTGACCGTGCCCGCCATCGAGACCACGCCGTGGCTGGAGTCGATGCGGCGTCCATAGTCGTATACGGCCGTGTGGGCGACTTTCAGCAATTGTCCTTCCTGCTGGATGACCAGTGTAAACGCCGTGTTATCGACGAATGCGTACCAGGTGCCGGCAAAACTACCGTCGTCAATCGGCCCCTTCGGCTGCGTCCCGGTCGGCGGCCAGCCTGCGCCAGGCTTGTTGGCGCCGGGTCCTTGCCCGTTATTCGTCCCCGGTTTCCCCGGTCCCGCGTTCGGATCGACCGGCATGCCGTCGGCGCTGACTGCCGCCGGCAGCCAGACAGCCGCCAAACCAAAGATCAGCAGCACGATGGTCAGCCTGACGATGCCGCCGCTCCAACGGCCCGGACTGCTTGCTCGCATGTTTTCCCCTCCACGACAATGACTCGTTTCCATCCTGTCGACTATGACTATAGAGTATATCGACAGAAGCGGTGCTTTCCTTTAGAAACACAACCGCGATCGACGACGTCGGTTGAATCGAATCCGTCGGTGGCGGACATTGCCATCATCCCCATAAGCCTGCTAAAAAGTGATCAGTTTCACGTTCTGTTTCAATAGATGAGTCAGTGGTTGCCCCATGAAAATCACTTCAATCCCCTGCTCTTCCAGTTGTTTGGTGATTCCATAACTATCGGCGCACGCCTTGCATGCCACAACCTCAACACCGGCGTCAATCATCCTGGTCAGGTATTCCTGCAATTCTTTGTCTTCCGTCAACAACCTGCTGGACGGGCCCCAAACGATCAGACAAACCTCGTCCCACCACCCTTTCGCCTTGGAATTATACGTGTACATAAAAACCATCTTCAAGGCTACTTCACGATCACCGCTTGTCCACAGCACATACAACTTTTTGCCTTCATCCGTTTGAAACTCGACGCTCATGGTTTTTCCCTCCTTACCTGTTGGCTATTCCGGAATCGGAATCCTGGCGATTTGGCGGCGCAACTAATCATTTAGTCTTTATATATGGTATCTTTTCCCTCGATGACAACCACTCCGTTCTGGTTTGTCACTGACGTTTTAAAAATGATCCGCTTTTTCGCTTCGATCTTTTCGACCACTTCCACCAGCGCCGTCAAAGTATCCCCCAGCATCACCGGCGATTTAAACACCAGTTCCTGCGCCAGATAAATGGCATTCGCCCCGGGCAGCGCGGTTCCGATAACGGTGGAAATCAGTCCGGCAGCCAACAACCCATGGGCGATCCGCCCTTTAAACCGTGTATTCCTGGCAAACTCCTCGTCAACATGGACCGGATTGAAGTTGCCGGACAAACCGGCAAATGCGTTCACATCGTGTTCCGTGATCGTTTTTGAAAAACTCGCCGTATCGCCAATCGCAATATCAGCAAATTTCACCTCTCGTACCATCGTTGTTCCTCCTATCACTTGTTTTTTCTTCGCGGAGCGCTACCCTTTTAGAATCGGACGGAAATCTTCCAGTTTGTCGTAAAAATGCCAGATGTAGTCGGAGGTTCCGTTGATACGGTGCGGGTGAAGATCGGCCAGAGCAGGGTCGTCGATATACCACTGCAATGCCTGCCGCGATTCCCATTCCACCAGGATCAACACCTGCCGCGGCGCGATCTCGCCCACCTCGGCATCCCGGTATTTCCCCACCGCCACCACTTTTCCGCCATGCGCCGGCAATTCCTTCGCCGACCTTCTCACATAGGTCAGGTACTCCTCACGATCCTTAACGTTAAACAGATTTAATGCGTAAACGGGACCACTACTCATGTTTCATTCCTCCAATCCTTATTTGTTCCCAGCCATCAATCCACAAGATCTGCTTTGCACTGCCCTCCTAGACCACCCGCTTCCTGCGAAAATCGCAGCACTCTTTTACCGACCAGTTGGTACAGAACGCGTATAATAAACCCTTTGGCGGACTAGTTTACTACTGCTTGTATTGTTGAACAAAATGGCGAACCGTAGTTCTGGCCAGCTCGGTCACGTTTTCCAATACGGCGATATCCTGCTTGCTTTTCATCAGAAGAATACCGCCTTCCAACATGGCGACGATGGATTGGGCGAATTTGAATATCTGCTGGTCGTTCACGGCGGCAGGCCCGATCATTTCTGCAAAAACACGCGCCAGTTTATCGGTCCATTGGTCAAAAACCGATTCGACTTTCCTTCGAAACGCCTCATCGTGTTCGCTCATTTCCACCGCCAAATTGCCGAATACGCAGCCGCATTTGCTTTGGTTGCGCTTTTGTTGATTCACAACCCAGACAAGCATTTCGTTAAATTTCGCATCAGGATCTTTGTCTGCGCTCAAGATGTTTTCCAGCAAGGCGTATTTCCAGTAACTGAAAATATAGTCTAACACCGCCAGACCCAATTCCTGCTTCGATTCAAAATAGTGATAGAAATTTCCTTTGCCAATTTCCGCAGCCTGCAGGATGTCGCTGAGTTTGGTGTTCTCATAGCCTTTGGAATGCATCAGGGCGGCGGATAATTTAATGATGTGTTGTCGTTTGTCCGACATACAACTCAGCCTCTCTTTCCCGACCGGTTGGTACAATATTATATTGTCCGTTCCGCATTGTCAATGAGGTCGGTTAAATCGAATCCGTCGACGGCCGCCGGCATTCATGTCAGCTTCGGCTATGCTTACTGCAGCCAGGAAACAAACTCTTTTTCAACCTCTTGCGGGGTTTTGCCGAAAACGGCCAGGAACGTTGACGCGGCATCGCCCTTTTCTTTTGTCCTGGTTAACCATTCGCCAAGCTTTTCTGTCCCGAAGGTTTCGGTAATGAAAGTCACTGCCAGTCCGCAGGTCGCTTCCACTTTGTGGACGCCAAACCGCTTTTCGGCCTGTGCAATGTCCGCTTGCGTGCCGATGTCGGATAATGCCGGCCTCTCGCCCGCGATCAGTTTCTTCCAGCTTTCTTTCCGCTCTTTATCGCCGCCGACCGCCAAAATGGCTCCCTGTCGCAACCAATACACCGGTTCAGCCGATTTACGGGGCAGATAATCGTCCATCCACATGCGTGCATACGTCAACCCGCCGATTCTTGCCCGCAGAGCATCCGAGCCGAGGGCTGCCGCCTGAATCACAGCGAGCCCTCTGCTGTAGCGCCATGTTTCATTCTTGCGTGTCGCGGCAATATCGGGCGATACTCCCAACTCTTTGGTCAAGGCGCGGACGTAGTCCTCGGAGGAAGCTGCCACGAACAGCCGGAAACTTGCCGTCGGCATAATCCCCAATTTTTCCGTGATGAATCCGGCAGCCCCTTCAGCTCCCGTTTGGACCGACTTCACCCAGCTGTCCGGAGGACTGCCAATCGACTCGACATTGATGTCGCCCGTCTTTGCCAACTGCGAGCTGAGCCAGGGTAAAAACTTCGCGTTCAACGTGTCCGCATCGGTGCCGAAGGCAGCAGCGAGAGCCTTATTGCCATCCATGAGCTTGCCTGACAGTCGGAAATAGTCCGCTACCGCCTCGCTGCCTTTTCCCGTTTGTTCCAATACAAACAGCAACATTAAGTCGGCGACCTCATAAGGACTCTTCTTGTTCTCAATCAGGGCGGTCCATTGACTGGCGGACGGATAGGCGATTTCTTGCGGCGATGCATGACTGGCGGATTTGCGCAGCTGATTGATGCGCTGCTGTTTCCAGCTTGCCAGATTCAAGACGCCCAGCTTTTCGGCAATCCGCGCCCCGACGTAATCTGCGCTTCCTTCACTCATCCAGTACAGCCTGTAGCGCTTTTCGCCTTCCAACTGCCCCTGGATTTGGTGAAACAATTCATGCGCCACCAGGGCGGCGACGCTACCCAGCGACTTCATATTGTATGCTTCACCGTTCAGAGCCACGGCCTGATGCCGGGTATGCGAATATCCACCGGTCACCTTGGCGTTGCGTTCCGCCTCATCGCGACTTTGCCCCAGTTCTCTTTGCAAAACGTTCGCATACGCGCTTTGCGTTGGCGCAATGAAAACTTTCACATCACGGGCCAACGCCACTTTCATTTCGTCAGCAATCACGCTATCAAACGAGGCAACGACCGCCCTGACGTTTTTCGCCATTGCTGCATCGACTCCCGGCTCTTCGATCACATGGATCGCCGCAAAACATGATGCGCTGAATTGGACAACAACAGCAAGGATGAGTACCAGGGTCTGCATGGCTCTTCGCATGAACAACACGCTCCTTATCACCTGGCGAATATTCCGTGCTATTCGCCGCGATACGTTCATGGCCAAATTCACTGAACAACCACACTATATAGCCAATCCTTTCCTATTTCAAGAAAAACCGAGTAAAAAAACCGGCTATTTTTTCTTTATCGGCCGGGCCTGCACAAACAACTTTTCACGCAAATTTCATCATCATGAAATTCAATCTTTAATTTCCCACGTTTTAACGATATAATGCAATTAATCGTGAAACCAAGGAGACGAAATTCATGGCCAAACCAATCGGACAAAAAATCCGCGAACTCCGCCTGCACAACAAACTGACCCTGAAGGACCTGGCGCAAAAGACCGGCCTGTCGGTCGGTTATCTGTCCCAGCTGGAGCGGGGGCTGACCGACATCGCCACCGACCTTTTGGGCACGGTCGCCGCCGCGCTCGATGTCGACCGTTCGCACTTTTTCCAGCAGCCGCGTCAGGCGCCGCGCCGCATCCTGCGCAGCTATGAGAAGGAGATTTTTCAGGTCGATTCGGCCCGCTTCATCCATTACCATCTGACCAACCACATCGGCGAAAAATCCTTGCTGCCGCGGTTCATCGAGCTGTTGCCGATCGGCAGCGCGGAACCGATATTGCCCTACTCCCACGAGGGGGAAGAGTTCGTCTATGTGCTGGAAGGCGTGCTGACCTTGTTCATCGAGAACGAACAGCACGAATTGTTTCCCGGCGACTCAGCCCACTATCCCTCCGCCACACCGCACAACTGGGCCAACTACACGTCCAAGATGGTACGGCTCTTGGTCGTCGGCACGCCCAATCCGTTCCTGGACAAAGGCGCCGGCCGATGAAACCAGCCGTTTCCCTGGGCTTGACCCTGCAGAAATTCTCGATCCACGACGGACCCGGCATCCGCACCACCGTGTTCTTCAAAGGCTGCCCGCTGCGCTGCAGCTGGTGCCACAACCCGGAGAGCCAGAGTTACCGGGCCGAACTCTTGCACGACGCCGAAAAATGCACGCAGTGCCTGCGCTGTCTGCCGCACTGCCCGCAGCAGGCCATCACGGCGAGCGCCGCCACCGACCGCAGCCAGTGCCGCGCCTGCGGCGACTGCATCGACCACTGCCTGCAGGACGCCCGGCAGATCGCCGGCCGGTCCCTTTCCTCCGCCGAGTTGTTGCCCGAGCTGCTCGCCGACCAGGTGTTTTATGAGCAGTCCGGCGGCGGCGTCACGTTCTCCGGCGGCGAGCCGCTCAGTCACATCGACGTGCTGGAAACGCTGGCGCAAGAATGCAAGCGCCACCGGCTGCATGTGTGCGTCGACACCTGCGGCCATGCCCCGGCTGAGAGCTTCCGGCGCATCCTCCCCTTCACCGACCTGTTCCTGTTCGACCTGAAACACATGGACCCGGCAATGCACACACTCCATACCGGCCAGGACAACCGGCTGATCCTCGCCAACCTGCGTGAACTGTCCGCCGCCAACGCCCCGCTGTATCTGCGGCTGCCGCTGATCGAGGGCATCAACGCCGACAGGGAAAACATCGCCGCCACGCTGGCCTTCGCCCAAACCCTGCGGCCAAGGCAGGTCAACCTGCTGCCGTACCACGCCACCGGCCGCAGCAAATACGCCCGCCTGGGCCGCTCTGGCGAAACCGGCGAACAGCTCAGGCCCCCGCCGCCGGACAGGCTGGAAGAAATCCGCCGCCAGTTTGCCGCCGCCGGGTTCGACGCCCATATCGGCGGTTAATGCACAACGAAAGGGTGACTGCAATGAACGAACGCATCAGCAAGCTGCGCCAGGAAAGCCTGGACGCCACTCCGCGACTCTGCATCGAACGGGCCCGCCTGGTCACCGAGGCCTATGAGAAATTTGCCGGCACGGTGGAAACACCGATTCTGCGGGCGTTGGTGTTCAAACATATCCTCGCCAACAAAACGCTCTGGATCGGCGACGGCGAACTGATCGTCGGCGAGAAGGGCAGCCGGCCGCAAAGCGCTCCCTCGTTCCCCGAACTCTGCTGCCACTCGCCGGAAGACCTGGACGTGATGAACCGGCGGGAAAAAATCTTCTTCCGGGTCGACGACGAAGCGCGCCGGCTGCAGGAGGAAACCATCATCCCCTATTGGCAGAACCGCTCGCTGCGGCAGGCGATCCTGCGCCACATGAGCCCCGAATGGCACGCCTGCTATGAAAGCGGCATCTTCACCGAGTTCATGGAGCAGCGCGGCCCCGGCCACACGGTGCTGGACGGCAAAATCTACGCCAAAGGGTTCCTCGACTTCAAAGGCGAGATCGCCGCGGCGCTGGCCAGGCTCGATTTTCTGAACGATCCCCGGGCCTACGAGCGTAAAATCCAGCTGGAAGCGATGAATATCGCCTGTGACGCTATCATATTGTATGGCCAGCGCTATGCTGAATACGCCCGAGAATTGGCCGCCAAGGAATCACGAGCCGAGCGCCGCGCCGAGCTACAGCAGATCGCCGCCAACTGCGACGTCGTGCCGGCGCATCGGCCGCAGACCTTCCAGCAGGCGCTGCAGATGTACTGGTTCGTCCATCTCGGCGTCACCAGTGAAATCAACCCTTGGGACGCACTCAGCCCAGGCCGGCTGGACCAGCATCTGGCGCCGTTCTACCAGAGCGACATCACCAGCGGCCGCTTAAGCCGCGAACAGGCCAAGGAACTGTTGCAATGCTTCTGGATTAAGTTCAACAATCAACCGGCGCCGCCCAAGGTTGGCATCACCCTGAAAGAAAGCAGCACTTATACCGATTTTGCCAACATCAATACTGGCGGCATCACCGCCGACGGATTCGACGGAGTCAACGAAGTCTCTTATCTGATCCTGGAAACGATGGATGAACTGACGTTGTTGCAGCCCAGTTCGAATGTCCAGATCAGCCGCAAAACCCCTCAGGCCTTCTTGCGCAAAGCCTGCGAGATCTCCCGCAAAGGCTGGGGCCAACCGGCCTTCTACAACACGGAGGCGATCGTCCAGGAACTGCTGAACGCCGGCAAAAGCCTGGCCGACGCCCGGCAGGGGGGCGCCAGCGGCTGCGTGGAAACCGGCGCGTTCGGCAAGGAGGCCTACATCCTCACCGGCTACCTGAACCTGCCGAAAATCCTGGAACTGACGTTATATGACGGCTTCGACAAGATATCCGGCCGCCAGCTGGGCCTTCGTACCGGCCAGGCGACCGATTTCGGCTCGTTCGACGAGCTGTTCCAGGCATTTCGCC
>CAZOJA010000084.1:0-9083 GCA_964579955.1 uncultured Veillonellaceae bacterium
GGCATGCTAAAGGGTATCTCGATCGACAGTTCGACAAAACCGCCATAGTTGCCGTCCTGATACCAGGGCGACTGGTGAATCAGTTTCTTGACGCCGTTCTTTTCGATTGTGTAGCTGTTGCTGGCCTGCGTCCGCAGCAATTCGGCCAGCTTGGTCCGGGCTGGTTCTGGGTGGCAGTCCAGCACGTTTTTCCCGACCAACGACATGCCGTCACCCGACAGAACCTTGATCGCCCGTTCGTTCATATAAAGAATGATTCCCTGCCTGTCGCAGACCGTGACCGCCCCCGGGTATTCCTTTACCCAATCCACAGACATTCGTTTTCACCTCCTTCGCTTTGCGATGCAATCAGTCCTAATGGACAACCAGATTCCACGATATCATTATGTATTGCAAGTTCCATACCAATCGCTACAATAACGGAACAGGCCGAATTTCGGGCTCATCAAGCAGCAGTCCGGTTCGCGGGCAATGTTTTTCTCTGCAAATATTGCAGATACTGCATTTTTTGCAGAAAACAAAAAAATGCGGAGGGACGTTTTCACGACCTTCCGCGGCATTGTCCGGTATCAAATTGTTTAACCAAAGCCTCCGATCAGTCACCGATGGAAGCCAGTCGTTTCACCCGTGGGCCGAACAGGCCCGTCCGTTCATAATAGTGCCGGTACTCGGGAAAGGTTTCCAGTAACAGGGCTTCCTCGCGGCGTAGCCGGATCAGCAGGAACAGGACCTGAGCCACCGCGGCCATCAGCATCGGCAGGGTGGGGAACATCAGCACATTGGCCAGTGCCCAGGTCATATAGCACACATACAGCGGATGACGGGAGAATTTATAAGGTCCATGGGCCACAACCGCATGAGCCTCCGGCACTACGGTCAGACAGTCGCCCAGGCAAAACAGCGACCAAATGACCAGTGGATAAGGCAGCAGCGATAACAGCATCCCCATCTGTCGGATTTCGGAGGAAAAGCCTTCCGCCGCATGTTGTGGCGACAGCACCATCACCGCCACACTAAAGCCGAATGTCGTGCCGAGGCCGATAATCAGGGAAGAAAGACGCAGGTCAATTGTTTTCGGTTTTTGCAACAGGCTGCGGGTCAAAAAATAGATGTCCAGCAAGCTGACAGCGATGACCGGCAATCCCCACAACAAGTAGTACACGGAACGACTCAGCGTGGTTGCGGTCAAAACGATTATCGCCACCATGAACAGCGTCACCGATCCGCCGGCGACAAACCGGATGATTTGTTGTTTATTCCCGCTTGTATTCATCGCAGATCCACTCCTTGCAAAACAATCCCCCGGCCGCTCGAACCGGGGGATTGTCCATCTTTCTTCTTACAGGCCGCCAGCGATCGTATTGAATTGAGCCGCAACCTGCGGTCCGAGAAGAACCAGACCCGCCATGCCCACCACTGCCACCAGTGCAAGAATCAAACCGTACTCTACCATGCCCTGACCTTTTTTATTCTGCAGAACCGTAGCAACCATTCTCAACATTTTCTTTTCCTCCCCGTTTTTTGATTTTATCTGGACTTGCCGTGTTTGTTTTCTGGCTTTATTGTAGCAAGTCTCAGGGGGAGTTCCATCGTACGCAGGTCTTATCTTCACTAGGCGGATTGTCCTATTTATCATCCAGCGGCGCTGTAATCATGACCCGGGTTCCTTTGCCTGGCGTCGACTTGATTGCCATTTTTCCCTGCAGCAACTGCAAGCGTTCCCGCATCCCCATCAGCCCGAAATGCCCGGCCGGCGAATCCTCGGCGCCGGTGTCAAATCCTTTGCCATCATCTTCGATGACCAGCGTTACCCCCGCCGGGGCGAATTCGATCCGCACCCTCACGGTGGATGCCTGCGCATGCTTGATCACGTTGTTCAAAGCTTCCTGTGCCACGCGAAACAGGCCGATTTCAACATGACTTTCCAAACGCCGTTCCCGTCCTGTCACGGACACTTCGGTAAAAATGCCGTACTGGTTGCGAAATGCTTCCAACACACCGCGTATCGTCGGCACCAGCCCCAGGTCATCGAGGGCCATTGGTCGCAAATCAAAAATGATCTTGCGGATTTCACCGAGCGTTGCCCGGATGTGTTCGCGCAGCTCGCGCAGTTCAAGCTTTGCCCGCTCCACATCGCTGTCGATCAGGCGCTCGCAGACTTCCGCGCGAAACACGATATTGGCGATCGCCTGCGCCGGCCCGTCGTGGATGTCCCGCGCCACCCGGCGCCGTTCCTCTTCCTGGCTGCGGATAATCTGCGCCCCCATCTGTTGGGCATTCTGCAATGTCTCTATCTGGGCGAAGGCCACGCTCATCTGGTTGCCCAGATAATCAAGCACGACCCCGACCTGGGAAACCAGTTGTTCCGCCTTGGCCACCGTACCGCCCAGGTTCCGCAGGCGAACCTCCTGTTCGTTGCGTTGCCGCCGCAGGTTTTGTTCCTGTTCCCGCGCCACCGCCAGGTCGATTTGTATTTTCCGGGCATCCTCGTAGGCTTCGCGTACTTGCGCTTCGGAATGAAGCTTGAAGTCACGGCTGACTTCCATCAGGTGAATCCGCGCCTTGCGTTCTTTGCGTTCCAGTTCGTCAACCCGTTCGATGACCGCGGCGGTCTCATTCTTGACCCGTTCCACGTCACGTTTGACATTCTCAAGCTCGTCACGGGCCATTTCATAGACTTCGTAAATCTGCCCCCGGCTGTCGCGGATGCTGGAAATGGTTTTCTTGATGATCTTGTCCAGGGTCTTGACATCAATACCTTGTATCATACTTCAATATCCACGATCCGGCGGATCACGATGATTCCGATCAGCTGACCCAGTCCGGCCACCCCCAGCATTAGTTTGCCGAACGGATGCACAAACAGCAGTTTGACATATTCCGGGTTGAGCAGGTATATCACCAGGCCCAGCACAATCGGCAACAAACTGACAATAATGCCGGAAATCCTCCCTTGCGCCGTCATGGTGCGGATTTCACCACGGATTCGCACCCGCTCACGAATCGTGCGGGCGATGTTATCGAGCACTTCCGCCAAATTTCCTCCCACCTGCCGCTGAATCAGAACCGCCGTCAACACCAGGTCCAAATCTTCCGAATTGACTCGCTTGCCAAGATTGGTCAACGCTTCCTCAATCGTAACCCCCAGGTTCATTTCCTTGACGGCGCGGGCGAATTCGCTGGCAATCGGCGGACGCATCTCCTTCGCCACCATGTCCGACGCCTGCATGAAACTGTACCCGGTCCGCAGCGAATTGGCAATCAGGATCAGCGCATCGCCCAGCTGGCTGTTAAAGGCTTTCATCCGCCTGGCCGTCTTCATGCTGACCAGCAGGAACGGAAAGAAAAAGCCGGCGCTGGCGCCAATCAGCCCCGCAATCAGCTGACCGCCGGCCAAAAGCAGGAACAACATGGCCAGCAGCAACGCCGAAGCGACGCACAAGACGATGAATTCGCCGCCACGCAGCGGCAAGCCCGCTCGCAACATCCTTAGTTCCAGCGACAGGTTCCAGCGGGGCGATTCCAGATACCGCCCGAAACTGCGCAACAATCGTCTGAGCCCGGTCGGCTCGGTTTCCTGATAGGAGGAGGGGTTCGTGGCAACGGCCTGCCCGCCGCGCACCACTTGCTCAAGGCGCGCCTCCACCTGCCGCTGCCGCACGGTCGCCAGTTGGTACACCAACAAAACGATCGCGCTCAATGTCAAAAAGACACTGATGGAAATGAGCAAAACCATAGCGATTCTCCTATCGGCCGAATAATTTGAACCGCAACCCCGCTTTGCCGGCCTCCGCCGTCACGCCGGAACCTCCAGGCGCGACTTTATCGGCAAGCGCGACAATTTTCTGGGCCAGCAGCGCCTGCGGCTGCGTCAACATGAACGGGGCGCCCTGATTGATCGAATTGACAACTGTTTTTCCATCCATCGGTAAAGTCATGGCAATCTGTTTTTTCAACGACTCCTGGACTTCTCGCGGCTCGATCCCGCCTTCGGTATGGACGCTGTTCACAATCAGCTGCAGCTTGTCCTCGGCATATCCCAGCGACTGCAAGACCTCCAGCGCCACTTTGGCATTCTTGACCGAGGGCAAGTCCAGCGCCGTCAAAACCAGCACCTGGTCCGCCGCATCCAGGGCCGCGATGGATACTTCGTTGAAGGCGGCGGCGGTATCGACCAGGATGAAATCATATGCGCCGCGCAATTGCTTCAGGACGGCGCCAAGCAGATAGCCGGAAACGGTTTCCGCCTGTTCCGGTCGCAGTGGCGCTGCCAGAACATGCAGCTTGTCGTTGAAGTTCGTCATGTAAGCGGCCAGCGTCTTGTCATCGAGATGTTCGGCATCCGGCAAAACATCGGCGATCGTACTACGCGGCATCAGGTTCAGGAACAGCGGAACATCGCCGAACTGAATGTCGGCGTCGACAATCGCCACCCTTGTATCCGGCCGTTTTGACAGCGCCACCGCCAGATTGACCGTCAGCATCGTTTTCCCCACGCCGCCTTTACCGGCAAAGATGCTTATGACCTTGCCGGGCGGTTTGACGCCGGATTTCAGCCGCATAGCATCACGGATCTGTCGGTCGCGGCTTACGGATTGCTGGATTGCCTGGATCAACTCGTCGCCGGTGAATGGTTTCGTGAGATAATCCTTCGCCCCGGCCATCATCGCCCGCCGCAGATATTCCTGCTCACTCTGCACGCTCATGATGATGATCGTGGTTCCCGGCACCTCGACTGTCAACCGCTCGGTGGCGGTAATCCCGTCCATCCCTGGCATGTTGATATCCATCAGCACGACATCCGGACGCAACGCCTTGGCCTGAAACAATGCCTCTTCCCCGTTTTTGGCCTGGCCGACGGCTTCGATTCCGGGATGAAACTGCATCAGTTTGACGATATTCTCGCGAGTTGTCGCGACATCGTCAACGATGAGGACTCTGATTTTGTCGGACATCGTTCTGTCCCCCTGCCGGTTTCTGATTCATGTGGTCTTTCAGGTCTTGCGACATCGGCGGAACCAGCGCCTTGGGATCGACAATCGTCGGCGTCACCAGGATGATCAGTTCCGTTTCGCCTTTGATAAAGCTCGTGCTGCGGAACAGCTGGCCCAAAACCGGCAGGTCGCCCAAAAACGGAAATTTGGTGACATCACGGGTGACGTCGTTGGCGATCAACCCGCCGATGGCCATCGTCTGCCCCGAGGCCAGCGCGATGGCGGTCTCCGCTTTACGCATCCGGATCGATGGTATTTCAATATTGGATCCCAACTTTATTTTGGTCGTCGGATTGTTCCATTCCATCGCGCTGACTTCGGCCTTGACCTTGCTGGTGATGATTCCGTCCAGGCTGGCTTCCGGAGAAATATCGAGCTTGATCCCGTAATCCTTCCACTCGATGCTCACCTGTCCGGCCATGTTACTGACCGGAACCGGGATCTGCCCGCCCACCAGGATATTCGCCTTCTCACCACTCAGCGTCACCATGTTCGGCTGCGACAACAGTTTTGCATAGCCGTTCTGCATCAGCAGACTGAGCTGTGCGTTCAGCGACGCCACCTGTCCCATATCGCTCAAACTAATGTTAGTTCCCGATATTGCAGTTTGCTGGCCTTGCCCGGCAAAGAAGATTCCTGGCGAAAGATAGTTGGTGCTGTAATATTGCAACCCCAGTTTGTCGGTCTTGGTCCGGTTGATCTCGACGATCTTCGCCTCGATCTTGATCTGCACCGGCTTGGCGATTTCCAGCAGATTGACGACCTTGTCGCCATAGGCGGCAGCGATCTTTTCCGCCCGGGCCCGCTGGTACTGGTCGTTGACCGACCCTTCCAGGATGACCGTCTTGTTCACCTTGACCACCCGGATATCCGGATAACCGAGTATCCGTTTGATTTCATTGGCGATTGCCGGATCGGCGGCCGCGACTTCCACCTGATACGTCTGCCGTCCCATGTTCGACCAGATGATCAGCGTCGTCGTGCCGGTCTGTTTTCCGACCAGGATCAATTCATTGCTGGAAACGACCACCACGTCCGCCACTTCAGGGTTGGCAATCGCCGCCCGCTGCAGGCCGCTCAGGGTCACCGTCCTCGACTGTCCGGCGCCGACCGTCATTTTTTCCTGTCCGGAGGCCACGGGCTGATTGGGCCAAAGCATCAGCAGACAAAGCAGCAGGCCGAGCACCATCGATTTCTTCATGACGACACCGCCTCCCCTACTCAACTTTGGTTCCCCGGATCACCGGAATCCCCGGTCCAGGTTTGGCTGCAGCATCTGCACCGGCAGGCGGTGCAGACGGTGGTTGCGCTTGTGGCTCTTTGTTCTGCTGGACCGGCGATTTATGCACCCCGACCATATCGGTCGGCGTCACCGGCCGTTTGACCGGATCGCTGCTCTCCGGCAGATACGGCCGCAAAGCAAACCGCAACTTGCCTTTTTCCTCCGCCAGCGCAATTTTGGCAGCATCATCCGGCGTCACCGCCAGTGTCACCGTCGTCGCTTTGACGACCCCGGCGTCTTTCGTCGCTTCCTTCTTGGCGTCGCGCGGCTCCGGCGCCGCTTCGCTCTCCCTGTTGACGGCCAGCACCAGGATGTTTTGCAACAGGATCTGGCTGACATGATCGCCCACAACCTGTTGATCGAAAGTAACGATCGCATCAACCGAATCGCCTGCCTTCAGCAAGCCGGCCACGCCGGTGATATCGGAAACGCCGACCGTCAGCGCCCGTTTGCCGGCCGGAATCACCCCGGTGAAGCCTACCTGCTTCCCGTCGGTGAACAATCGCCGCTGCAAAACCTGTTCACCGCCAACCACCGTCTCGCTTGTCACCATGCCGATCACTTTCGCCAACTCCCTGACAGCGCCGGCTTGAATATATTCGGCAGGAATCCGCGACTCCTGAACCATCGCGGCAGTAATCCGGGTTTTGGCCGGAATGTCGACCCGGGCGGTCACCACCGGTTCCCCTTCCGCCAGCGGCGGCTTCTGCACGCTTTGGTTGAGGAAATTGTAAACCAATATAGCGGTAACAAAGCTTAGAACCAACGCGATCGCCGTCAGTCCCTTGCTGGATAGTTTCGCCACTTTGCCTCCTCCCTTCCTGCCCCTTACTCCGTGGTTCCATTTTACAGGAGAAACGCGCCAAGCTCAATAGAATGGGCTTCCTCGCAGCACTACCGCAGTCCCATCTTTAGGTGGGACTTCTGTCCCGATTCATCTTCATAGCCAAATCTCATGTCATATCCACTTCCTGCTGCGGAAGAACTTGATCATGACCAAGGCCACAGCAAGCATCAGAAGCCCCACCGCATAAAAGCCGTATTCCCAGCGCAAACCAGGCATCGATTCAAAATTCATGCCATATACGCCGGCAATAAAAGTCAGCGGGATAAAAAACGTCGATATAATCGTAAGCACTTTCATGACCTCGTTCAGTCGATAACTGATGCTCGACAGGTAAATGTCCAGCATGCCGGCGACAAGGTCACGGTACGTTTCCACCATATCGATGACTTGAATGATGTGGTCGTAGCTATCGCGCAGATAAGGCCTGGTTCCCGCGTTGCACAAGCTGGATTCGCAGCGTTCAAACGTGCCGATGATTTCCCTGACCGGCCAGACCGCTTTGTGCAAATATAACAACTGGCGCTTGAACAGATGAATCTGCTTCATCTGTTGTGGCCCCGGACGCAATACGAGAGCTTCATCGAGATCATTCAAGGAGTCACCCAGTTCGTCCAGCACCGAAAAAAAATGGTCTACGATGAGGTCAAGCAAGGCATAGGCCAGATAATCGGTTCCCTGCGTCCTGATCCGTCCCTTTCCGCTCAGAATCCGTTCACGTACCGGTTCGAACAGGTCCTTTCCCGTCTCGCTGAAAGAAACTAGCCAATCTTTTCCTGCCAACAAGCTTACCTGTTCAAAAACGAGAATTCCCTTGCTCTGCTCCAGAAAATGCCCGGTCTGCCGCTTCGTTGCCGTTGCCTGTTTGCTCACCTGCGGTACACGCAAAACAAGAAACAGGTATTCGTCGAATTCTTCAAACTTGGGCCGCTGGGTCGTGTCCAGAATATCTTCCAGCGCTAACGGATGAATCGAAAAGTGACGGCCGATTTTTTCAACCGCTTCGATATCATGCAGACCATTGACTTCAATCCAGCAAACCCCGGAAGGAACCTTGTCCAGTGGCAAGGCTTCAAATTGCTCGGCTTGCAGGGTTTCCGCTCCATCTGCGTTGTAAACCGTCCGCCGCAAGGCGATTTTATCCAGGTACACATCGCCAATATGACGCAAAGTCCCGGGAGGAACACCGATCTTGTTTGCATGATGCTCCATTGACTGTTTCAGCGAACGCACGTCATCCACCATTACCCCGTTTGATTCCTCTGTTGTTGCTAGTGACTTTGACATGGCTTGGCAAAAGTCCTGCTGGTTCTGTATACTCGACCAGACCGGTCGCGTCGTTCCGGATGATCCGAGGACCGTTCATGGACTGATACGAAAAATCTGCTGATATTTTGGCAGGAAATATCCGCCCCAGGTGGAACAATAATATTATAATTATGATGTAATTGCTATGCAGTCAGGACCATTCTTAACATCATTGCAACATAAAAGAGAAATGAGGTATTGCCGTGGATATCATAAAAGAATTGCTGAAAGATGTGCCGTTACCCCGGATGGTCAAGATTCGGCAAAGTTTCAATGCCGAAGAAATCGTTGACGTCAGCGCTGCGCTAAGCGCTGCGTTGAAAGATTCTGGCCAGCTCGCGCAAATCAAGCCGGGCATGAACATCGCCATTGCCGCCGGCAGTCGCGGTGTGGCGCAAATAGCGACGCTAGTTCGCACCACTGTCAACGAAGTCAAGAAACAAGGCGCCAATCCTTTCGTTGTGCCGGCGATGGGCAGTCATGGCGGCGCCACGGCGGCCGGACAGGCCGAGGTGCTGACGCACCTGGGGATCACCGAACAGAGTGTCGGCTGTCCAATCGTCTCGTCGATGGAAGTCGTTGAAATTACGCGATTGCCCAATGGAATGCCTGTTTATATCGATAAGAACGCCTATCAGGCCGACGGCATCATCGT
>CAZOJA010000085.1:0-9081 GCA_964579955.1 uncultured Veillonellaceae bacterium
GTCAAACTGTTGCTGTTGTATGTGTCGATGCTGTCCTGCGGAATCGTGGCGTATCAGTTGTCCGGCGGTTGGAACGGACTTGGCGCCAGCTTCACTGCCTATCCCTGGTTTTCTTTGTTCGGGCGGGGTGTTTCACGCGATCTGGCTGCCGGCTTTTCTTTGGTTGTCGGCGTCCTGTCGACGCAGATTTATTATCAGGCGCTACTGTCGGCCCGGAGCACGCGCGAGGCGAAAAAGAGCGCCTTTGTCTCTGCGTTGCTGATCCCGCCGATCGGCATCGGCGGGATTCTGGTCGGATTGTTTATGCGGGCGAATTTCCCCCAAACCGTTTCCAGTGAAGTGTTGCCGCTGTTTGTGCTGAAATTTTTGCCGCCGGTTCTGGCAGGAATCGTACTGGCGACGCTGCTGATCTCGGTGGTCGGAACCTGGGCCGGCGTGACGCTGGGGATTTCGACGCTGTTGACCAAGGATATCTATCAACGCTTCCTGCGTCCGCAGGCGAGCGGCAACGAGGCATTGTTGGTGCAACGGGTAATGATTGTCGGCCTGTGTCTTGCCGCGCTGGCGTTTGTCAGCGGCAACGCCGGCAGCCTGATCCTCAGCTGGAGTTTCATGGCAATGGGATTGCGCGGCTGTACGGTGCTGTTCCCGTTGCTGGGCGCGATGTTTTTTCCTGGGCGGGTCGCTCCGCAGGCCGGGATTGTGGCGGCGCTGTTGGGACCCACTGTAAATGTGGCTTGGAAGCTGGTTTTCCCGGGTGGGCTGGATCCGTTATATCCCGGCTTGCTGGCCAGCTTGCTGGCCTTGGTCGTGCTAAGCTGGCCGAGGTGGAAATCAGGTCTGCCAGTTGCAAACCCTTAGCCAGTGAACAACAGGTGAGCGAAAAACGCAGAGGGTCGCCGATTATATCGGCGACCCTCAAAAACAATCCTGAAGGGGGTGCGGATTAGACTTCGAGACCGATCCGCCGCATCCAGGCCAGGATTTTTTCATCCTGCCCGGCGGCGAGGCTGAAGGGCGCGGCAACTGTCGGACCGCAGATCCCCAGTTTGTTCAGGCCAAACTTGACGACGGCCGCATTAGGTCCGAAACCGCCCATCATCGGGATAAGGGAAGCTTTTTTCTGCAGTTCGACGGCGGTGGCCATATCTCCGTCCATGAACGCGTTGTAGACAGCGGCGCATTGCTTGGGAAACAGGCTGCAACCGGCATAAATACCGCCTTTGGCGCCCAGCTGATATGCAGAGAGTCCGAGAGCCGGATTGCCGGACATCACCGCGAAATCAGCCCCGGCAGTAACATCGATAAAACGCTGCATGCCGAAGAAATCGCCGGAGCTGTCCTTGATGCCGATGATGTTCGGATGTTCGGCCAACTTGGCTACCGTATCGGCGGTAAAGGTAACTTTGGTCATTTGCGGAAAATTGTACACGACCACAGGCAGGCCGGAGGCATCGGCCACCGTTTGATAGTGGCGGACGACTGCAGGCTGGTCCATGTTGAAATAGTAGGGAACGGCGACCAGCACCCCGTCTGCCTTTGTCCGGGCGGCGATCCGGACCTGCTCGACCGTCCGCTGCGTGCCGGGCTCGCCGCATCCGACCAGGACCGGTACTTTGCCGTTGACTTCAGCCAGGGTCGTTTCCATCACCTGTTGCCGCATTGATTCGTTCATCGCCGGAAATTCGCCGGTGCTGCCCAGGGCAACGATGCCGTGGACACCGCCGTCGAGCAGATAATGGACCAGCTTTTTCAAAGCGGCCTGGTCGATCTGTTCGTCAGGGGTCAGTGGAGTGGCCATTGCCGGAAATACGCCTTTTAATTGCATCGTGAATCCTCCTCGTTTTTGTTTGTCTTGGCTGTTTCGCTTGGTCCGGTCACCAAAATTCGGCGACTTCCTGCCATTCGTGAGGTTTTTTGCCCTGGAACCGTTGCTTGTAATCCTTGGCGGCCAGCCATTCGAGCCGGCGTGTCGTACCTTGTGTCATCGTGGGTTCCACTTCAATTTCCTGCATCATCAGCATCACATCATGCATTTCATGGACCTGTCGTTCGGCATGCACAGCGCTGGCGGTGACCAGCCAGTCCAGGGTCTGTTTGAAACTGGCGGCGCTGAGTGTATCCTCGATGGAACGGAGCACCGCATCTTCCACGCCCAGTTTGGTTGCGGCAGCCAGCGTTTCCACGGCAAGCGAGGCCAATCCTTTCATGGCGATGCTGCGAACCAGTTTGATCGCAATCGCGTCACCGGGGTTATCGCTGACTTTGCTCAGGTTCATGCCGAATGGCGACAGCCTTTCGATGAACGCTTCGCTGCCCCGCCCGCTGAGCAGGGTCGGTACCTTGTGATGCTGCATGCTCAATCCGCCCATCAGGGCCCCGTCGGCGAACAAGGCGCCGCCGGCCTCGATGGCTGCGGCCATTTTCTGTTTGCTGGCAGCAGTCGAAGTCGAGACATCGGCGTAGACTTGCCCCGGTCCGAGTGACGGAGCGATGGCCACGGCAGCCGACAGCGCCTTGCTGCCGGGAACCGCCGCGATGATCGTTTCGGCTGTAGCGGCAATCTCAAACGGACTGGGCGCAAGAACGGCTCCCGCCTCTCTGGCGCGGTCGCGCACCAACGGCCCGTAACGGACATCGTCAGCCAAAGGATCGAACGCGATGATTTCCGCCCATCCTTCCTGTTTCAGGCCGCGGGCCAATTCAAAACCAACCTCGCCAAATCCGATGAAACCCAGTCGCATGCTGCCGCCTCCCGTTCCACTGTTATCCGGTTCTGGTTTGTCAGACCAAGAAGGATTGACAAAATAGTCTGACATAATGTAATTTTATAGCAAGGGAACTCATGAAGTAAAGTGAATGTTTTCGATTATAGCAAGTAGAATTTTTCATCACAGGAGAGCGTGCTGTGGATCATAGCATCATTGATACCTTTCTAACGGTTGCCCGCACCAGAAATGTCGGTCAGGCGGCAGAACAGCTGAACCTTTCCCAGTCGGCGGTCAGCAAGCGACTGAAGCTGCTGGAACAGGAGATCGGCGTCGAACTGTTCGAGCGGGTGAAGGGCAACAAGAGCTTCTGCCTGACTTCTGAAGGGGAAGGGTTTATCGAGGTGGCCGAACGATGGCTGGCGATATGGAAGGAAACCCAGTCGTTCCAATATCGCGGCGCACACTTATCTTTGTCGATCGGTACGCTCGACAGCCTGAACTATGCCTTGTTGCCGCCGCTATATCAGGCGCTGAGCCGTCATCAGCCACGATTGAACCTAAAAGTGATCACGGCTCATTCTCGCGAACTTTATGATGCGGTGGACCGACGGGAAGTCGATGTCGCTTTTACGCTGCTGCGGCGTGAACACCCCAATGTTTTGATGCAACGCTGTTTCAGCGAGCCGATGGTGGGGCTTCGTCTGTCCGAACCAGGCAGGCGGCCGTTGGTATTGCCGCCGGTCCATCCGCACAGCCTCGATCCCGGCGATGAATTGTTCGTCTACTGGGGGCCGGCTTATCAGATGTGGCACGACCAGTGGTGGGATCCGGTCTGTCCTGGCCGGATTGTTTTGGATACCGCTCAACTTATTTTTTCTTTTTTCTATCATCCGCGCCAATGGGCGATCGTGCCGCTTTCCGTGGCCAATAAAGCCAAAGATGGAGGGATGTTCGACATTTTTCACTTTACCGTAGGTCAACCGGACCGCGTTTGTTACAAGATCTTCCACAAGTATCCCCGGTCCAGCACGTTGCAGAGCTTGCAAATTCTGGACGTGTATCTGCAGGAAGCGATCCGGTCGATGTGAAGTTCTTCTGTCAGGGCGCTGGTAGGAAAAACAGTCGGCACTGTCGAATTGATTATTTGAAATCCGTTGGGGAAAGGGTGCGGTGTGATGTTCTGCAGTCAATGCGGTCAACCGATGACCGCCACGGATAGTTTTTGCGGCCGCTGTGGCGCCAGGTCGGCGGGAGATTCCCGTGGAGCGCTGTTGCAGTCGATTGCCGCGGCATTATCGCCACTGCCGCAACTTGAATTGGTCTGGGGCCGGAAGGCCGATCTGGAAATTTCCAATGAGTTGGCCAATGCCAATTGGGGAACGGGGAAAAAGAAAGTAGAATACTCGGCCTGCCTGAAACTGGACCCGGCGAGCCAGACGGTTTATTTTTGGGAAATGATCAAGGAGTCGGGACGGGGTTTGATGGCTTTGTTCAGTTTCAAGACGGAGACTTACCGGACGGATGGAACGACCCGTTCCGGTACGGTGCGGGAAAAGGCCTATGGCCCTGGCGGTAAAGTCATCGACTATGAATGGGATTACAGCCAGGTCCGGCATATCATCGAAGCGGCGGTGCGAGCACAGGGGTGGCGGTTTGAGACTGTGCTGTTGAAGGGGAAAGCCAGCTATTGACGATTGCTGAAGGGATTGCCGCATTCTTACGATAGTTTGGAGAGGGAGAGCTCAGCCGGCGGTTGAGTTGCGGAGGCTATGAAACCAGAATTGTTACGCGTGACGCAAAAACTCGATGTCATTGAAACCGACCCGGAAACGGCTGCCCAGGACATCTATTTCAGCCGGATCGAGGATGTGGGTCCCCAGACCATCATGATTACGCCGCCGTTCCGCAAAGGCTTTTATCTGCCGCCGCGGCCCGGCCGGAAGGTTGCGGCCCGGGTGGTAGCTGACAAGGTTCCCTATTTCTTTGAGACGACTTTGTTGCGTTATATTCCGGACCAGTTGCCGATGTGGGAATTGGTCAAACCGGTGAGCTTCCGCAAAATGCAGCTGCGTGAGAACGTGCGGCTGGATATCAGCCTCAAGGTGACCTTGGCGCCACTGGACGAACTGGATGAAACCAAGTTCATCAAGACTACGAGCAAGGATTTCAGCGCCGGCGGGTTGATGGTCGTGTTGGCAAAAGCAGTGCCGATTGGCGAAAAATATCTTGCCACGATAACCATTTCACCGGATTGGACATTGACGGCCGAAGTCGAGGTGGTCCGCCTGATGCCGCCGCAGCCGCCGCTGGAGAAGTATTTCGCCGGACTAAAGTTCAAGGACAAAGCGATCGACGACAAGCTGCAAAAACGGATTATCCAGTATATCTTTTTAAAACAGGCGGAAAAGCGGCAGAAAGAAAAGGAATGGTTCGGTTGAGTCTCGGCGGGACTAAAGTCCTGCGAAATCGGGACCCGGGTCTCAAGGAATGTTGCTGGACAGGGTGAATCATTAGCTATACAGTCAATTCTTGCAATAAAGGTGATGCAGATGATTCGCTTCGATACAATGACAGGCAAGATAGCCATCGACACCGAGGTGTGGTCCGGGGGCGGCAAGATCACGATAACGCGCGGCCCAAACGGCGTCAGCATACGCTACGGGGAGTCCGCCGCGGGTTGTCCGTCTGCAGGAACCGAAGGGGAAAAAGGGGCGGCAAGCTGGTATCGACGGCAAGTTTTGGCGAGGCTTATGCCGAATTCGGTCCTGTGACTCCCAGGTATAAAGATAAAACAGAGCCCTGACAACTGCTGCCGGTTGTCAGGGCTCTGTTTTATCTTTATACCAGCAGACGTTTCCTCATCAGCTGCAGCGGCAGGCGGGCCAAGACCAGGATCATCGCCGCAAGGACGGCGACATGGAGCCAGAGGCGGTCGCTGACCTGTCCGAGGGCCAGGGCCCGGCACACTTCGATACTGTGAAACAACGGATTCAGCCAATTGAGTTGCTGGACCCAGTCCGGCAGATTACTGACCGGGAAATAGAGACCACCGAATAGAAAAAACGGCATAATCGCCAGCGTGATATAGTAGTTCAGTTGGTCGATGTTCTTGATGATGGCCGTATAGCAAACCGCCAGAATCGAAAACACAGCGCCGGGCAGCAGCAAAAACAGCGGGATGAAGACGGCGGAAACCGACGGAACCAGGCCCAAGGCACTGACGACAAGCAGGATGACCACACCGAACAGAACGCTCTTGAACATACCGTAAAGCAACTCTCCGGCAATGACTTCGCCGACGGTCACAGGGCCGGCCAGGATCGCCTGCAGCGTCTTCTGATAATGCATACGCAGGAAGGTTCCGTAGGTGCATTCGAACGTCGCCGAATACATGGCCGACAAAGCGACCATGCCGGGTGCGATGAACTGCAGGTAGCTCACCCCCTCGATTTCCCCGATCAGCATGCCCAGACCAAAGCCAAGCGAAGAAAGGTACAACAGCGGCTCCGCGACGTTGAACATCAGGTTGTGCAGCCAGGTACGGGCAAATACCTGCCAATGCCGGTTGAGAACGCGAAAAGCCCCGGTCATGGTTCCGTCCCCCTTCCGGTCAGGCGCAAGAAGACATCCTCCAGAGTGGCCGGACGCAGAAAGCAGGCGTGTTGAGGCAAGCCCCAGTCGCCGATCTGCTGCCAGAGTCGGTTGCCTTCGCGGGTGTACAAAAACAGTCCTTCCATGACCGGCAACGCTTCGCCGCCAAAAGCACGGACCCGTTCGCCGATGTCACCGGGGATCGCATCCAGTGGCAGGCGGATTTCGATGACAAACGGCAATACGTGCGCCGCAACCAGTTCGGCCGGAGTTCCTTCCGTCAATACGAGTCCTTCATGCATGATGACGAGCCGGTCGCAGAGTTGAGCCGCTTCTTCCATATAATGAGTGGTCAGGACCATGGTGACTCCTTCGGCTTTCAGACCCCGCAACTTCTGCCAGACCAGGTGGCGCCCCTGCGGATCAAGGCCGGTGGTCGGTTCGTCAAGAATCAACAACCGAGGCGAGTTCAACAAGGCGCGGGCAATGACCAAGCGGCGCTTCTGGCCGCCGGACAATGCGTCGATCAGGCTTTCTTCCTTTGCATCGAGTCCCATGAAGCGGAGCATCGCCAAGCTTTTTTCCCTGGCCTGGACACGTCCGATGCCAAATAAACGGGCATATGTGATCAGGTTTTCCAGTACCGGCAGGTCAGGGTCGAGGTTGTCTTCTTGCGGGACCACACCTAAATATTGTTTGATCTGCGGCGAAGTCAAGGTTATCGGCTGGTCGAAAAGTCTGAGCTGGCCGCCTTCGACCCGGGCCAGTCCATACAGCATCCGCAGGGTGGTTGATTTTCCGGCGCCATTATGGCCGAGCAGGCCGAAACATTCGCCTTCGCGGATGCAAAAAGAAACTCCCTTGAGTGCTTGAAACTGTCCGTAGTGTTTAGTGAGATTTTCGGCAACAACAATATGTTTCATGGCATTATTGTACCATAGTTGCAGGGAAGCCGGCGGCGCCGGCGAAATAGTAAACGGGAAGGAAGTGGTGATATGGCAATACTGATGTTGCTTTTGGGGATGGCAATGGCGTTGGCGATCGTTGTGTTTGCGCTGCAAAACAGTCGTGTCGTCACGGTCAGTTTCTTTGACTGGAGCGTTGAATCCTCGCTGGTTCTGGTGATTATGGCTTCGGCGCTGATGGGCTTCCTGACGGCGCTGTTTTTCGAACTGTTCGTACAAATCAAGCTGCGATTCCGCTTGTACAAAATGGGACGTCACATTAGGGTGCTGGAAGAGGAACTGGTGAAACAGCAAACATCCGCCAGCAATCAAAAAGAATCGCTGCAACCGGGTGTGGATGCAGCGAAAAAACACGCGATGGTGGAGCTTGAACGCCAAACAACGGGTTAATCGAAAGGATCAGGACATATCGACAAACCGGTTGATCGGTTGGCCGGGCTGAACCATCGGATCGACCATGCAGTCGGGCGATATTTTCGCGACCAGGACGAACGGCCTTTCGCTTGCCAGCGCCTGGTCGAACCCGGCGACGAACTCGGCCCGGGTTTGGGCGCTGCAGGCGGCAACGCCGCAGGAACGGGCCAGGCTGATGAAATCGAATGACGGCAGGCTGGTTGACGAATAGCGCTGGCCGAAAAACAAATGTTGCCACTGCCGCACCATGCCCAGCGCGCTGTTGTCGAGGATGACGCAAATGACCGGGATGTTTTCCGTTGCCGCAGTGTAAAGCTCCATGGCGGTCATTTTGAAGCCGCCATCGCCAGCAATCAGCACGGCCCGGTGCCCGGGCATCGACAGTTGGGCTCCCAGGGCCGCCGGCAGGCCGAATCCCATCGTGCCGAGTCCGCCGGAGGTTAGCCAGGTGCGGGGTTGGCGGATTTTCAGGTGCTGGGCGGCCCACATTTGGTGTTGACCGACGTCGGAAATCCAAGTGACCGGTTGTGTAGCTGCTTCCGACATCTGGCGCATCATCCAGACCGGGCAGAGTGTTTCCGGAGCCGATGTCTTTTTCTCTTGCTGTTGCCAGCCGCTGATCTGTGCAAGCCAGGCGGCATGGTCCGGCAAGGTTGAAGCGTGCAGCCGGTGTATCAGAGCTGACAGCGATTCTTCCAGCGGACCGACCACTACCACGTCCGTCGCCACATTCTTGCCGACTTCGGCTGCATCGATATCCAGATGGATGATCGTTTTACCCTTGGTATAATGCAACCGGTCACCGGTGACCCGGTCGCTGAAACGGCAACCGACAGCCAGGATCAGATCGGCCTCGGCGACAGCGAGGTTGGCGGGCCGATGCCCATGCATGCCGGTAAGTCCCAGGTAATAAGGGTAATCGGGCGAAACGGCACCGAGTCCCATTAATGTGCTGACGACCGGTAGTGGATAGGTTTGACAAAATTCCCCGATCAAACGCGAAGCGCCAGCCCGGATGATGCCGCCGCCAACCAGCAGAACAGGGCGTCGGGAATCGATAAGCGCTGAAACTGTTGCTTCAATCGTTTCCCGGTCGGGTTTTCCGTCCGGAGAAATTACGGCAACAGCCGGAGCAGAAGTGAATTCCGCTTCAGCCAACAGCACATCGCGCGGAACATCGATCAATACCGGACCGGGCCTGCCTTCGCGTGCAATGGCGAAGGCGTTGCGGACAACGCCGGCCAGATCGGCGGCGGAACGCACCAAAAAGTTGTGTTTGGTGATCGGCATGGTGAGGCCGGTGATATCGATTTCCTGGAACGCGTCCCGGCCAAGCAGGGGAGTTCCTACCTGACCGGTGATCGCGACAACCGGCACCGAATCCATATAGGCGGTGGCCA
>CAZOJA010000086.1:0-8863 GCA_964579955.1 uncultured Veillonellaceae bacterium
ACCGCCGACATCCTGCTTGTAAGGCAGGCGCTCTCCCGGCTGAGCTAATCGCCCGGGATTGGTGACCCGTGGGGGAATCGAACCCCCGATACCGCCGTGAAAGGGCGGTGTCTTAACCGCTTGACCAACGGGCCTCAAATGCTTTTTTATTATAAAGGACTGCCAGCAAAAAATCAATGCCCTATGCTATAATTATTTTATCTTAATCTCCAGGAGGTTAGCATGGATTTACGGACCCAACAACTGGCACAAAACTTGATTCGTTATTCAACCGACTTGCAACCAGGCGAAAAAATTCTGATCGAAATGTTTGACGATGCCCTTCCACTTGCACAGGCGCTCGTCGATGAAGCCTACCGGGCAGGCGGCATCCCGTTCCTGTCATTAAAGAACAACCGGCTACAGCGTAAACTCTTAAATGGTGCCTCCAACAGCCAACTGCAGGCGATTGCCAGCTGGGAGTCGGCCCGCATGACCGCCATGCAGGCGTATATCGGTATCCGGGCCAGCGAAAATATCAGCGAGCTCTCTGATGTGCCGCCAGAGAAACTGCAAATGTATCAACAAGAGTGGTTCAAGCCTGTCCATTCCGAAATCCGTGTCAAAAACACCAAATGGTGCGTATTGCGCTGGCCCAACGCCTCGATGGCACAACTGGCAGGACTGAGTAGCGAGTCTTTCGAAAGCTTCTATTACAATGTTTGCAATCTTGACTACGCAAAAATGGACCATGCAATGACCCCTCTGGTCGAGTTGATGGAAAAGACCGATCGCGTCCGCATCGTCGGCCCCGGCACCGACCTGAGTTTTTCAATCCGGACGATTCCGGTCGTGAAGTGCTCCGGCCTGCGAAACATCCCCGACGGCGAAGTCTATACCGCTCCTGTACGCGATTCGATCAATGGAACCCTTACCTATAATACCCCCTCGATTTTTCAGGGCGTGACCTACGAGAACATCTGCTTCCGCTTTGAAAACGGTCGCATCATCGAGGCCAGCGCCAATCTCAGCGAGCGTCTCAACAAGGTGCTCGACACTGATGACGGTGCTCGCTACATCGGGGAATTCGCAATCGGAGTCAATCCTTACATCGTTCGTCCGATGAAAGACACCCTGTTTGATGAAAAAATCCAGGGCAGCTTTCATTTCACCCCCGGCAATGCCTACGAAGAAGCGGACAACGGCAACCGCTCGGCTATCCACTGGGATCTGGTCGTCATCCAGACCCCCGAATATGGCGGCGGTGAAATCTGGTTCGATGGTGTGCTGATCCGCAAAGACGGACGCTTCATTCCCACAGAATTGGCGCCGCTCAATCCGGAAAACCTAAAATAATAACAACTGAGCGGTCCAAAACGAAGAGGAGGCTGTCACCGCGACAACCTCCTCTTCGCATATATTTCTTGCAGAAGCCCTATTTCAATAGCTCCGCAGCAAAGTTTGGCAAACTGAAACAACTGCGGTGCAGCGATAAATTGTAATAACGGGTGTCAAACGGCATTTGCTGCGGCAAAACGCAAGTCTCGGGATCAAACAGTTTGGACCCCATCGTGAAACTGTGCACGCCGCCTGGATAAAGAGGAATATTGGCCAGATACATCTTGGCAATCGGGAACAACTCGCTGATATCCCGATAAATTCGTCGAATCAACGGTTGGTGGTAATACGGAGACTCGGTCTGTTGCACAAACAATCCGTCCGGCTTTAGGGCCTTAAATACATCCTGATAAAATTCACGGCTGAACAATCCTTCCCCTGGTCCGATGGGATCGGAACAATCAACCAGAATCACATCATAGTGATTCTCCACGGCATTCATGTGCGCAATGCCATCGCCAATCATCAACTTGAGTTTTGGATGACCATCCCGCATTGTCTGGCTGATCTCCGGCAGGTATTTCTTGCTTACCTCGACCACCATGCCATCAATTTCAACCATCTCAACACTTTCCACCGCAGCATGGAGCACCACTTCACGCACCGCGCCACCATCCCCCCCACCGATCACCAACACATTTTTTGGCGCCGGGTGCGTAAACAGCGGTACATGCGCGATCATCTCATGGTATACGAATTCATCGAATATCGAAGTCTGAAAAACGTCATCCAGCACCAGCATCCGTCCAAACTCAAACGAATCGGCAACAACCACTTTTTGATACTCCGATTGCCCCACAAACAGGGTTTCGCGGATCCGACACGACATACTGAGATTTTCCGTCTGTTTTTCTGTTAGCCAAAGTTTCATGGTTTTATCCTCCTGCTTTGGCGCCGCACTCCGGACAGAACTTGGCGCCGGGGGTCAATTTCCCGCCACATTGTCCACAAAACGCCACTTGCTTGATTTTCGCGCCGCATTCGGGGCAGAATTTCACATTGTTTGACAACGGAGCCTCGCACTCGGGGCAAGTGGCCCGTATTCCCTCACGCCAATCCTTTTCGGACAAGTGCTTGTCTTCTTCCGCCATCTGGGCATTGGCCCAGATTTCCTCCACCGACTTACTGGCCTGAGCAGCGGCCATTTCCACTCCCAAATCCGGAGCGCACTCTTTGCAAAGACCCTTTTTGTTATTCCAACAGCTACGACGGCAAACCCAGGATGAGCAGCGCGGACACTGAATAAAATCCGGCTGCAGTTCATCGATCGCATCGATAAAAGCTTCGTCACGAGCTTTTTGCCAACCGGCCGAACGTACCCGTTCGCTGACATCTGCGGCCTGACCGAACAATCCGCCAAAAATACTGCCGGCCGTATCGAGAGCTTCAGTAAGCAACCCGGTCGCCGACGACTTGAATTTTGTCCGGAACCCCGTTCCGCAACGGTCACAACAAAACTCAAACTGAAATCCTTTGTTGGTGCTCAAATCATGATAATTACGGGTAAACTGGAAATGTTCGCTCACCGGATGCAACTCCTCTCGCAAGTCGAATAACTTCTGTCACCACTATATTTTGCTTTTCGGCGCTTGCCTGATTAAATCCTGCTAAAAAACACCATATCGCAGAAAAAGCACTCCGAACATGAGTGTCTGCATAATTGCAACCGGAACCATGCTGCGGGAAAAATCGGCGCCAAAATATCGCAACGAAACCAACAGACATAAATGCATCGGCGATAACATCTGTCCGGCGGTCCCCATGACAAATCCGATCGATACGGCGACAATGTCCCCTGGCGACATGGCCACAATGACCGGCATCGACAGCGCGACGAATCCCCCCGACGTCCCGGTAAGTATTCCCCCGACAAATGCCAACACCCCGGCCACGATTAATGCTGATATTCCATAGGTTTCCAGCATCTTTACCACCCCGTCGAGCACGCCTGTGTCATGAAGAACTTGCTGAAACAGCAGAATGCTGGCGATTCCCCAGAGCAGTTTCCGGTCCAGCCCATGGCGCAGCATTACTTTGATGTCCGCAGCATTTTGCCGCAGCACCAGCACCATCAACAACACGACAATCGCCATCGAAACCGAAGCTGCCAGATGAAAGAACACAACCAGGAAAATATTGAACAAAATAGGACCGGCGGTCCAAAGAATAGGATTCAGACCAGTACTTGCCGTTCGGGTCCCAATAACCGGCACTTCCGCTTCTTCACCTTCACCGGCGAAAATCTCTGTTTTCTCCCTTATACCGGCAAGACATACAAACCAGCCAATCACAATAGCCGCCAGCACGAAAATCGACATCGCTTGAATCAGGTCTGGCAAAGGAATCCGGGTAATCTGCCCGGTCAGCAGCAACCCCGGCATAATCGGATTGACATATTCCCAAATGTGACGAAACCAATAATTCACCGCCGTCTTTTGTTCTGGCGTCATGTCATAGCGCCGGCTCGCATTTTCTACCATCGGCGCCGAAAACAACGCACCACCCAGAGAAGGTAAAAAGCCGAGAAATGCTGGCATACCTGCCAGCAAAAATTTGTCGCTGATTAATTTTCGCCTGGCTGCCGCCATCACTTTATCCAACAATCCGCTTGTGCGCAACTGATACTCGAGACACATGACGAAATATAGAGCAATCAATATCTCCCAGGTATTGGAGTGTCTGCCAGTTTTGACAACCGATTCGAAGAAAAGAACAGGCGTGGATAGCGTCGTCACAGTCAAAACAACCGAACCGGCCAGCATCGCATGACCAATCTCCAATTTGCGCTGCAGCAAAACTACGACGGTGATAAGAGTCAGCAATATAATGAAAACCGATTGCATGAAAAAGCCTCCTTCGGCTTGTGTCAGCTTCTCATTGAATATTCTCCCAGATATCACAGCGTTTGTCTATTTGGTTGCTGACACATAAATAATAGTAACCATGGCAGGAATACGCAGGCAAATGGTGAATAACTACAGTGAAATTTGGTGCAATTTAGTATTCCTGCAGGAAAACAGACAACTTTGTCGAATTTGCAAAATTAAAACTAAATTGTCCGACAAGATTAAAACGATAGGGGGAACTATTCATGACAATCAAAGTAGGTATCAACGGGTTTGGCCGTATCGGCCGCAACGCATTTCGGGCGGCTATGTCCAACCCTGCGCTGGAAATCGTCGCAGTCAACGACCTGACCGATGCGGGAACCTTGGCTCATTTGCTTAAATACGACTCGATTCACGGAATTCTTGAAGCAGAAGTCAGAGCCGAAAAGGATGCGATTCTCGTCAACGGCAAAACAATCAAAGTACTTGCCGAACGCGATCCCGCCGCCTTGCCTTGGGGAGCGCTCGGCATCGATATCGTCATTGAGTCTACCGGTCGCTTCACCGAAGCGGACAAAGCCGCCGCCCACATCAAGGCCGGCGCGAAAAAGGTCATCATCTCGGCCCCGGCCAAAGGCGAAGATATCACGATCGTCATGGGGGTCAACGAAGACAAGTACGATGCCGCCAAACACGCTATCCTCTCCAACGCCTCCTGCACCACCAACTGCCTGGCGCCGATGGCCAAGGTTATTCACGAAAATTTCGGTATCAAGCACGGCATGATGACTACCGTTCACTCCTACACCAACGACCAGATGATTCTTGACCTGCCGCACAAAGACCTGCGCCGGGCCCGTGCCGCTGCCATGTCGATCATTCCGACGACCACGGGAGCCGCCAAAGCTGTCGCCCTGGTTCTGCCGGAACTCAAAGGCAAACTGAACGGATTCGCCCTGCGCGTTCCCACGCCGAACGTCTCGATCACCGATTTGGTGGCTGAGCTGGAAAAACCGGTCACCGCCGAAGAAGTCAACGCCGCGTTAAAAGCCGCCGCCAATGGTCCGCTCAAAGGTGTGCTCGCCTTCTGCGACGAACCGCTGGTGTCAAAAGACTTCAACGGAAATCCCCATTCTTGCATTGTCGATGGCGATTCCACCATGGTCGTCGATGGTACCCAACTGAAAGTCATCGGCTGGTATGATAATGAGTGGGGTTACTCCAACCGCGTTATCGACCTGATTGTCTTCATCGGCAAAAAAGGCCTGTAGGAGGACCCGGACTTGAACAAACAAACGATCCGCGATCTTGATGTTACCGGGAAGCGGGTTTTTGTCCGCGTTGATTATAACGTGCCGATGGACAAGGCCGGCAATATAACCGATGACACACGCATCAGCGCTACTTTGCCGACTTTGGCCTATCTGTTGGAGCATGGAGCAGCATTGATTCTCGGGGCGCACTTCGGCCGCCCCAAGAACGGTCCTACGCCTGAATTTTCGCTTGCGCCGGTGGCCAAACATCTTTCTTCCCTGCTGGGTAAAGAAGTAAAATTCACCAGCGACTGTGTCGGTCCTGTAGCCGAAGCGGCCGCCCGAGCGCTGCAACCAGGCGAAGTCCTGATGCTGGAGAACTTGCGTTTTCATCCGGAGGAAGAAAAAAACGAGACCGCCTTTGCCAAAGGTCTGGCCGCGCTGGCCGATGTCGCGGTGAACGATGCCTTTGGCGTATCGCACCGGGCGCATGCCTCTGTCGAAGGAATCACCAAGTACCTGTCGACAGTCGCTGGCTTCCTGATGGAAAAAGAGCTGGATTTCCTCGGTCGGGCGGTCACCAATCCAGAGCGCCCCTATGTCGCAATCATTGGCGGCGCAAAAGTCTCGGACAAGATCGGCGTAATTGCCAATTTACTGACCAAAGTCGATGCATTGCTGATCGGCGGCGGCATGGCCAACACCTTCATTGCGGCCCAAGGCTATAGCGTCGGCAAATCGCTGGTCGAACCTGAAAAGATCGCCCTGGCCAAAGACCTGATCGTTCAAGCAAAAGAACGGGGGGTCAAATTATTGCTGCCATCCGATGTCGTTGTCGCCGAAAAATTTGCCGCCGATGCGACGCACCGGGTTGTTGCCGTTTCAGCAATCGGACCGGAAGAAATGGCGCTTGATATCGGACCCGCTTCGTCCGCCGCATTTGCCCAGGCTCTGGCCAACGCTAAAACCGTCGTCTGGAACGGCCCGATGGGCGTGTTTGAAATGGATTCCTTTGCCAAGGGAACCGAATTCGTCGCTCAGGCAGTCGCTCACTCGCAGGCCGTCAGCATTGTCGGCGGTGGCGACTCGGTTGCAGCGCTGGAAAAAGTGGGACTGGCCGATCAAATCACCCATATATCGACCGGAGGCGGCGCCTCTCTCGAATTTCTTGAAGGCAAAGTATTGCCGGGCGTTGCTGCCTTAGCCAACAAATAAGAATTTTAGGAAGTGTTATTCCGTGCATAGTAAAAGAAAACCCGTCATCGCCGGCAACTGGAAAATGTTCAATACCACCGGCGAATCAGCAGCATTGGTGAGAGAACTGATTCCAACCGTCGCCCATCTCACTGACCGGGAAATCGTCGTATGCCCGCCGTTTACTTCATTATCCGCTGTCCACCCCTTGGTGGCGGGCACCAATATCAAACTGGGCGCACAAAACGTCCACTGGGAAGAAAAGGGCGCGTTCACGGGTGAAATATCACCAGCCATGCTCAAAGATGCCGGTTGCGAATTTGTCATCCTCGGCCATTCTGAGCGGCGGCAATTTTTCGCAGAAACCGACGAGAATGTCAACCGCAAGCTAAAAGCGGTTTTGGCCGCAAATCTGACCCCGATCGTCTGTGTCGGTGAATCGCTCTCTGAACGGGAAGCCGGGATTACTTCCACCGTGGTCAGTCGCCAGATAAAGATCGGTTTGGATGGGCTGAATCCAGAAAACGCGAAAAAAGTGGTCATTGCTTACGAACCAATCTGGGCGATCGGTACCGGACGCACCGCTTCCGCCGCCGATGCCAATGCGGTCTGCGCCTTCATCCGCCTGACCTTGACCGGCATGTTGGGAACACCCGTTGCCGATGCAATTCGGATTCAATATGGCGGCAGTGTCAAGCCGGATAATATCGACGAACTGATGGGCTCTTCCGATATTGACGGGGCCCTGGTTGGTGGCGCCAGTCTAAAAGTCGCCGATTTCTCGCGCATCGTCAATTTTTCTGCGGCAAGCAAACAATAAGGAGACAAGGATTTTGGCGCACTTAAATTCGCCGATAATATTGGCGATCCTTGATGGGTGGGGCATCGGACGTATCGATGACCCCTCCAATGCTATTGTCCAGGCGGGCACGCCGAACATTTCTGGGTTGATGGAAGTTTTCCCTTCGACGTCATTGAAATGTTCCGGCGAAGCCGTCGGTCTGCCGGATGGGCAAATGGGCAATTCCGAAGTCGGTCACCTGAATATCGGTTCTGGCCGTATTGTCTATCAGGAGCTGACCCGGATTTCCAAAGCGATCCGCGAGGGTGATTTTTTTACCAACCCGGTTTTATTGAAGACAATGCAACAAGTTAAGCAAGCAGGAACTACCTTGCACCTGATGGGATTGTTGTCCGACGGCGGAGTCCATAGTCACCTGGATCATGTGGTGGCCCTGGTGGAACTGGCCAAACGGCAAAACATCAACCAGGTTTACGTGCATGCGTTCCTTGACGGTCGCGATACCGCCCCTTCCTCAGCCAATCTTTTCATTGATCAGCTTGAAGCCAAAATGGCAGAGATCGGCCTTGGCAAAATCGCCAGCGTAATCGGCCGTTACTATGCGATGGACCGCGACAAGCGCTGGGAGCGGACCGAGCAGGCTTATGCCGCCCTGGTTTGCCGGGAAGGCTTCCAAGCCCCGACCGCCCGTCAAGCAATCGAGGATGCTTATGCCCGCGGTGAAACCGATGAATTTGTCAAACCGACAGTTGTTAGCTCTTGCCCTGCTTGCGGCATCAAGAACGGCGACGGAATCATCTTCTTCAACTTCCGCCCTGACCGGGCGCGTCAATTGACCCGCGCTTTTATTTTTCCGGATTTCGCCGACTTCCCCCGTCGCAACGGCTATATTCCCGTTCGTTATGCTTCACTCACCCAATATGACGAAGCATTTGATGTACCGGTTGCCTATCCGCCGCAATATCTTAAAGATACGTTGGGAGAAGTCTTCAGCCGCGCCGGCTACCGCCAGCTGAGAACCGCTGAAACGGAAAAGTATGCCCATGTCACCTATTTTTTCAACGGCGGCGAAGAAGCCCCCTGCCCTGGTGAAGATCGCAAACTAATCCCCTCGCCCAAGGTTGCCACGTACGACCTGCAACCGGAAATGAGCGCTCCGGAATTGACCGAAGCGATTCTGGCCGCACTGCATTCCCGCCAGTATGACCTTATTATCTGCAATTATGCCAATGGCGACATGGTCGGTCACACCGGCGTCATTCCGGCAGTCATTCAAGCAGTGAGAACCGTCGATCTCTGCATTGGCAGAATCGCCGATCTGGTGTTGGAACAAGGCGGCACCCTTTTGATCACTGCTGACCACGGCAATGCCGACATGATGATCGACCCTGTCAGCGGTGAGCCGTTCA
>CAZOJA010000087.1:0-8820 GCA_964579955.1 uncultured Veillonellaceae bacterium
AGTCATCGGTGTTTGAAATTCGAAAAACCGGCGTTCCGTGGGACGCCGGTTTTTTCACCCCTGTTTGCAGGTTTTCCCTAACTAAAACAGGAATGTTTGTTCAGACAGCGAATATTACCAATGATCATAGTTTCAAATTCAAGGACAATTGAGGAGCAGTGGCATGAGCGTCAGGCAAAAAACGGTGTACATTCTCTGCATGGTCTATTTATTCGTTGCCGCGCTGGTGACCGGTGCGCCGACGGGTCATGCGGCAGCGGCTCCGGTGGTTGTCGTAGGCATTCGCGGCGAGATTGACGCAGGGCAGACAGCATTGATCTTCAAAGCCATCAATGCTGCGGCGGAGCAGAAAGCCGGTGCCTTGCTGGTAGAAATCGAAACGTTCGGCGGCCAGGTCGATGCAGCGGTTAAAATCCGTGACATGGTCAGCGATTCCAAACTGAAAACGATCTGCTACGTGAAGAACCGCGCCTGGTCGGCAGGCGCGCTGGTCGCGATTGCACACCGGCATATCGCGATTGCACCCGGCGGCACGATTGGCGCCGCAGAACCGATTCCGACGACAGAAAAGACGGTGGCAGCCGTTCGGGCTGAATTTGCTGCAACCGCGGCAAAAATGGGCCGCAATCCGCGGGTGGCCGAAGCGATGGTTGATAAGTCGCTAGGCTATGAGAAATATGCGACTCCAGGGAAAATCCTGTCGCTGACCGACGTGCAGGCGATGGAAGTAGGATATGCCGATTTGGTGGCCGCTGACCGGGAGGCGGTATTGAAGCATTTCGGTTTGCAAGGCGCGCCCGTGGTGGAGGTGCAGGGCGGCTGGCCGGAACGGGTGGCCGGCTGGTTGTCCGATCCGATGGTAAAATCGGCGCTGATCGGGATTATTTTCCTCGCCGTCATGACGGAGGTGAAAACCGCCGGTACTGGTGTCGCGGCATTGATCGGACTTGTTGCCACAGCGATGTTTTTTGGCTCGCAGTGGATCACCGGCGTGGCGACATGGGTCGAAGTCTTGTTGTTCCTGGCGGGTCTGATCTTGTTGGCGATTGAATTTTTTGTGCCAGGTTTCGGTCTGTTTGGCATCGCCGGGATTGCCAGCATCTTGCTGAGCCTGTTCATGACCTTGGGCGGTGGGGTTTCTGCGCTCAGCATCATGGCTTCGGGGACCGTGGCCGCAGTGATTGTATTCCTGATTCTGTTGAAATATCTCCCTTCCTCCGGTCTGTGGCGGCGTCTTGTGCTGCGCAACGAGCTGCGATCGGAACAGGGGTATACTGCCAGCGACGACCTAAGTCCGCTGATCGGACAGGAAGGCGTGGTGCTGACCCTGCTCAGGCCGGCAGGGACGGTCCGGATTGGTGAGCAGGTCCTGGATGTCGTTTCCGAAGGACGCTTCATCGAACCCGGTGTTAGGGTGAAAGTGCTCGGGGTCCAGGGAAACAGGATCGTTGTCAGGGCCATCGAAGGCTGAACACACGCGAGGGCATTTATGTTAATGAAGCGAGGAGGAGAGCATTGTGGTAACAACACTTGTCGGTAGCTTGATCATTCTGGTTGCTTTTTTTGTGGCAGTGGCGATTTTCCTGCATTTCGTGCCGCTGGGCCTTTGGGTTTCCGCCATGGCTGCGGGTTCCAGCGTAGGGATTTTTACCCTGATCGGCATGCGGTTGCGACGGGTGCCGCCGGGACAGATTGTCATGCCGCTCATCAAGGCAAACAAGGCGGGGCTCAATATCAATGTCAATCAGTTGGAAGCGCACTATCTGGCCGGTGGTAATGTCGACCGGGTCATCGACTCGATGATTGCGGCAGCCCGGGCGCAAATCCCCCTGTCTTTGGAGCGTTCCTGCGCGATAGACCTGGCTGGACGGAATGTACTGGAAGCCGTGCAGATGAGTGTCAACCCGCGCGTGATTGAAACGCCGGTCGTATCGGCGGTGGCAAAAAACGGCATTGAACTGAAGGTAAAAGCCCGGGTTACGGTTCGGACCAACATTGACCGCCTGGTCGGCGGTGCTGGCGAACAGACCATCATCGCCCGGGTCGGCGAAGGAATTGTAACCAGCGTCGGTTCGGCCGTCGATCACAAAGACGTGCTTGAGAACCCGGATCATATCTCTCGCACCGTGTTGGCCAAGGGCTTGGATGCCGGAACGGCATTTGAAATCCTGTCGATCGACATTGCGGATGTCGATGTCGGCCGCAATATCGGCGCACAACTGATGACCGACCAGGCGGAAGCGGAGAAGAAGGTCGCCCAGGCAAAAGCCGAGGAGCGAAGGGCGATGGCAGTGGCCCATGAACAGGAAATGCGGGCCCGGACCCAGGAAATGCAGGCCAAAGTCGTCGAGGCCCAGGCGGAGGTGCCGCAGGCGTTGGCCCAGGCGCTGCGCGAAGGAAAACTCGGCGTCATGGATTATTACAACATGAACAACGTGCTGGCGGATACCGGAATGCGTGAAAGCATTGCCAAAGCAGGTCCGGCGGCGATTAAACCGGAAGAACCGAAACGATAGGAGTTTGACATGGACATCGGGTTATTTATTGTCCTGATGCTTGTGGTATATGTTGTTCCCGAGCTGCTTAAACGGTTGAAAAAGAAAAAACCTTATCAATATCCGGATTTTCCGGCTCCGCCGCCGAGCATCCCATATCCTACGGCACCCGGCATTCCCGGCGAATTGTCACGCGGGATGAAACCGCCGCCGATGCCTTTGTATGCGTTGCAGGACGAAGGCACAGCCGGCGATGAAGGCGATCCGGAATGGGGCGCCAAAGCGACGGCATCGGTTAGTGGGATCGGCATTGGCGAAGTCGAAGAAAAAACCGCTTGGAGCCTGGGACCAAACCAGGCACTGCAAGGGTTCGTCTGGGCTGAAATCATGGCGCCGCCGCTGGCTTTGCGTCAGGTACGGCATAACAGAGGGAGGTTTTGATATGACGGACTGCCGAAGAGGAGAAGGGACCGATTGTGCAGAGTTTGAAAGAACAGCCCGAGCGGTGCTGTCGCTAAAAACCATTGCGATCGTCGGCATGTCGCCGCAGGAAGACCGGCCAAGCTATCGGGTGGGCAAATATCTGTTGGAGCACGGGTATGACATCATCCCTGTCCGTCCTGGCGGAGGAGAAATTCTGGGACGGGCCGTTTTTGCCTCGCTTAGGGAGATTCCTCGACCTGTCGATATAGTTGATGTATTCCGTCGTTCCGAGGATTGTGAAGAAATTGCCCGTGACGCAGTGGCCATCGGCGCTAGGGCGCTATGGCTGCAGGAAGATGTCGTAAGTCCGGCTGCTGCTGAAATTGCAACCGATGCCGGGTTGCTGTTTGCTATGGATACCTGCATCAAGAAAATGCACGCAAAGTATATCGGCGGTTGAACGCATGACCCGACATCTGTTCCCGGTAGCGGGGTAAGGCAGGAAAATAGAGAATGGGATTGTGGAACCGAATCGAGTCGTTCTTCACCGATTCGACGGCTGCGAGAGAGCATTCGCCGATTCGCAAAATTGTGTTGTTCTTGCTTTTTTTTGTCCTGAATACGGTGTTGTTGTCGATCGACTTTTTGCCGGATAAGGTCTCCCTAAGTCTGGGCCAGGTCAGTGACCGCGATGTCGTTGCGCCGCGGACGGTTTCTTTCGTTGACGAACCGCGGACCCGAAAACTCGAAACCGAAGTGGTTTCCAGCGTGGCGAATGTTTACGAATTGGATACCAGCGCGGCGGCATCGGCTGAGGACGATGTCAGCCGGATTTTTCGTTCTGTGCGGTCGGTCCTGAGTGATCGGCAACTGGCACGACCGGAAGAAAGACTGGGAAAATTGCGCAGCTTGCTGACGGGCTCTTTGCCTGATCCCATCCAAGCCTCATTGCTGACTTTTTCCAATGCGGAACTGGAAACGCTGGAGGAGCATTCACGAACGATTTTGCGAAAATACCTCTATCGCGGCATTCGTGACGAAGAGGTTGACGCTGTTCGCAAGCAGGCTGCCGCCGATGTCGAACGACTGGGTTGGGGAGAGAAAGGCTCGTCAGTCATCCTGGGAATCACTCAGCCGCATCTGATGAATCCCAATTTTGTGCTTAATGCAAAAGAAACCGAGCAGCGCAAGCGTGCGGCGTTAAAAAACATCGAGCCCGTCCGGATCACTGTGAAAAGCGGACAAATTGTCGTTCGCAAAGGGGATGTGGTGACGGAAGAGCAAATGCAGATGATGGCCGAACTGGGGCTGCATCGTGGCCAAGTCGGTCTGGAGCGCATATGGGGACTGGCGATGTATGTGCTGTTGATGATGGGCATGCTCTTGGCTTACTTTTACAAGTTTGTCCCCAATGTCTTTAACGATGACCGTCGATTATCGCTGGTCGGCCTGGTTGTTCTGCTTACCCTGGTTATCGGTCGAATCGGTCATTTTTACTCGGACTTCGTCACACCGATGGCTGTCGGTCCTTTACTGACGGCTATCCTAGTGAGTCCGCGGGCGGCCTTGGCATTGTGCGTAATTGCCGCATTGCTGTTTGGCCTGATTGCCGAGTCGAACCTGCGGACCATTTCCTTTGTCATGATCGGCGGGGCTGTCGGGGTCTATAGCGTCGCACAAATTACCCAGGGCTACAGCCTGGTGCGGGCCGGACTCTGGGTTTCGCTCGCCAATGTAATCACGATTCTTTGTACCGGTCTCATTGATGGGATCGAGCTTCGACAAATCGTCACCGAGGCGGCGATGGGGGCCATCGGCGGCGTGGCGGCGGCAATTCTGTCGATCGGTTTGTTGCCCTATCTGGAGCAGGCATTCCGTATTACGACATCAGAAAAACTATTGACCCTGGCCCGTCCCAACCATCCGCTGTTGCAGCGGTTGCTGCTGGAAGCGCCGGGGACCTATTATCACAGCATTCTGGTGGGAAATCTGGCCGAGACCGCGGCGGACAAGATCGGTGCCGATCCGATCCTTTCTCGTGTCGGCGCCTATTATCACGATGTCGGCAAAATCCAACGGCCGTATTTCTTTGTCGAGAATCAGGCGAACATGGAGAATCCGCATGCCAAACTATCTCCGAGCCTATCGACAATGATCGTCACATCGCATATTCGCGACGGACTGGAATTTTGCCGCGAGTACAAACTGCCGGAAGCGGTGGCGGATATTGTCGGACAGCACCACGGGACCTCGCTTGTTTCGTATTTCTATAAACAGGCGGCGGAAGGCGAACATAGCGAGTGCATCATCGAAGAGGATTTCCGTTATGAAGGGCCCAAGCCCCAGACCAAGGAAGCGGCGTTGATCATGCTGGCAGACGGGTGTGAAGCGGCAGTTCGTTCCATTGCCAAACCCAACATGAGCCGGATCGAGAACACGGTGCGGCGGGTGATCAATGAGCGTCTGCGTGACGGGCAACTCAACGAGTGCGACCTTACGCTGCGCGATCTCAACGTGATCGGCGACATCTTTATCCGTGTGCTGTGCAGTACCTGTCACTCGCGGATCGAGTATCCGGCGGAAGCCATCCGTGAACTGGAAAGGAGACGACCTCGCAATGGAAATGGAAATAAATGTGCAGCCGGAAAATCTCTCGTTGCCGTTGAAAACAAGGGAAACGGTTCAGAACGTTCTGCAACGGGCGGCTGATTTGCTCGAGTTAGGGCCTGATGTGGAAATCAGCGTGCTGTTGGTCGATAATGAGACGATCCGGACACTGAACCGCGATTATCGGGATAAGGATGCGGCGACGGATGTCCTGTCTTTTCCGATGGAAGAAGAAATAGACGATGCCTGCGAGCCGCAGATTATCGGCGGCCCTTCGGAGAGAATGCTGGGCGACCTGGTGATCTCGGTGGAAAGGGCGGTCGAACAGGCCGCGGAATATGGTCATGCAGTGGAGCGGGAACTGGCGTTTTTATCAGTGCATGGTCTGTTGCATCTACTCGGCTATGATCATGAACAGGGGCCGGAAGCCGAAGCAGAGATGCAGGCCGAAGAAAAGAGGATCCTTTCGATATTGGGGATTGGGCGATGACGGGCGAACTGACGCAGCAAGATCCTTTGTTTCAACAGGCAAGTGAAGTGCGACGACGTGCCTATGCCCCCTATTCCGATTTTGCGGTGGGGGCGGCGGTTGAAGCCGCAAGCGGCAAGATCTTTGTCGGCTGCAATGTGGAAAATGCCTCTTTCGGCTTGACGGTCTGCGCTGAACGGAACGCGATCGTCCAAGCGGTCGCTGCCGGTGAAACCAGGTTGTTGCGACTGGCGGTCGTGGCGGACAGTCCGGATCCGGTGGCGCCTTGTGGCGCCTGTCGCCAGGTGATGGCCGAATTTGGCGTCAAGCAGATTCTTATGTATAATACGGCAGGCCAATGCAAGACGGTAGAAATGGCGGACCTGCTGCCCTATGCGTTCGGTCCGCAACAGATGAAAGGGGCTGCCGCAATTGAATGAAACGATAAATATTCATAAATCGGGCTTTGTGGCGGTGGTGGGGAGACCTAACGTCGGCAAGTCGACCTTGCTGAATCAAATGGTCGGACAAAAGATCGCGATTGTATCGGATACGCCGCAAACCACGCGAAATCGTATCTTGGGCATCCTTACCCAGCCAGACGCGCAGATTTTGTTTTTGGATACGCCGGGAATTCACAAACCGCAGCATAAGTTGGGCGAGTACATGGTTAACAGCGCCCGCAGCGCTTTGCGGGAAGTCGACCTGATCCTGTTCGTTTCGGATGTGACCGAGTCCGTTGGTCCAGGCGAACGATTCATCCTTGACATGCTGAAAGAAGAGCAAACACCGGTTGTTCTTGTATTGAACAAAGTCGACCTGGTGGCGAAGGACAAACTGCTGCCGATCATCAGTCAGTATTCCGCTTTCCGTGAATTCGCAGCGATTGTGCCTGTATCGGCGCTGTCCGGTTCCAACATGGACCGACTGTTGTCGGTCATCAAGGAGTTGTTGCCGGAAGGGCCGCAGTATTATCCCGAAGATGAAGTGACGGACCAGCCGGAACGGGTTGTCGCCGCCGAATTTATCAGGGAAAAGATTTTTCGTCTGACGCGCGAAGAGATTCCCCACTCGACAGCGGTTGAAGTGGAAGAGATGAAGACCAGACCGAATGGCGACGTTTTTTTGCGGGCGACAATTTATGTTGAACGGGAATCGCAAAAGGGAATCATTATTGGCGCGAAAGGGACGATGCTTAAGGAAATCGGGCAACAGGCCCGCCTGGATATGGAAAATATTTTTGGCAGCCGCTTTTTTGTCGATTTGTGGGTCAAGGTCAAAAATGACTGGCGCAACAAAGAAGGCAGCCTGCGGATGTTTGGCTACGACAAAAATGATCACCGCTAAAGTAGCCAATAGATGAAGAGGAGAGAGGCATGGGCAGGGTATCCAAATACTTTTTAAATGGGGTTATCGTGCTGGTTCCGATTGCCATCACGCTGTTCGTCGTGATGCAGGTATTCAGTTTTACCGAATGGTTGGTCGGCCGGTTTCTGCCTCCTTACATGAAATTTACCGGCGTTTCGATGCTGGTGATGTTGGTTTCCATTGTACTGATCGGCTTGTTGTCGACCCACTGGGCGTTGCAGTGGTTGTTGGCATGGGGCGAACGGATGCTGAACCGCATTCCCGGGGTCAAGTTCGTTTATAACAGCGTGAAGCAGCTTTCCTCCGCCATGTTGGAATCGAAAAGCCTGCTGAAGAATCCGGTACTGGTTCCATTTCCCTATCCCGGATCTTATTCTCTGGGGTTTGTCAGTTCTGAACCGAGTGAAGGGCTGACGGAGCAGCTACCGGAGGAACATGTCTGCGTTTTTGTGCCGATGAGCCTGAACATGACAGCCGGCTTCAATATTTTCGTTCCCCGCTCGGAAATCCGGCCGCTTGACGTAACGAGCGAAAGCGCCTTACAGTACGTCTTGACGGCGGGAAGCATCATGCCGAAAAAATGCTTTGCGGAAGATTCTTTGTTAAGGGGTGAGCGGTCATAGAAGGCCCTGCGCATAGTATGAACGCTCTGGCAGGCATTGTTTTTCTGTTGGGGCTGAATGGCTTTTTTGTCGCCTCAGAGTTTGCTTTGGTGAGGATTCGCCAGACGCGGCTGGAAGAACTGGCGCAGCGCGGCGATGGCAGAGCCGTCCTGGCATTGAAGATGATCGCCCGTATCGATTCTTATCTGGGGGCGGTCCAGCTGGGGGTCACGCTTGCCTCGCTGGGCATGGGCTGGTTGGGTGAACCGGCGGTGACCGCTTTGATTCAACCCTTGGTCTATCACTATTTTCCTGGCTCGCAGCTGTTATTGCAGTCTTTGTCCTTGATCATCAGTTTTGCGATTGTCACTTATGTTACCGTTGTGCTTGGCGAGCTGATTCCGAAGTCGCTGGCGATGCACAAGACCGAGAGCATCTTGCTGATGATCGTCTGGCCTTTGTATCTGTTTCACAAGCTGGGCTGGCCGGTCATCGTCCTGTTTGAGCGTTCGGCAAAGAGTCTGTTGAACCTGTTCGGCATCCAACCGGCTAATGTGAGCGACCTTGCCCATTCCGAGGAAGAATTGCGGATGATTGTCAGTGCCAGCCGGCGAGGCGGTGTGCTGGACCAGATGGAAAGCGAATTGATTGACAATGTGTTTGATTTTGCAGATCGGTTGGCGCGGGAAGTGATGATTCCGCGCCGGGACATGGTCTGTCTTTTTATTGATGAACCGTTTGAAGACAATCTGAAAACGGTCCGAGAGTCGGCGCATACCCGCTATCCGCTCTGCCGAGAAGACAAGGACCATGTGCTGGGGATGGTCCATATCCGGGATTTGATGAACTATATGGA
>CAZOJA010000088.1:0-8783 GCA_964579955.1 uncultured Veillonellaceae bacterium
ACCGGCAAGTAACCGGCAAACGCGACAGGGCCGGAAATCGTCCGGGCCCGTCCCAAGCTAAATCCATTACGCAGGAAAAAGATTCCGGTGCCGATACCGGCCAGAAAACCGGCCAGTGCCGTGACCCCGTTCAAATCTCCTCCAGCCAAACGCAACAGCGCACGCAGCGGACAACCGAGAAACACCAACGCACCAAGCATCATCAACGCGCCCAGCATAAAGCGAATCAGTGGTGCTGAGCCGCCGCGCGGGCGAAACTCGCCGCTGGTTTTGGACATGACGAAAGCGCCAATGACCCAGCCCATGATTTCCGGCCTTGCGTACTGAAGAACCGGCGTCTTGTGAATGCCGAGCGCTCCCGCGACATCACGCAGATGACAGGCGGCGCAGAAACCATAGTTGCCAGGGTTTCCGGCCTGAACCAACAGGACGGCCCCCAGGCCAAATGCGAGTCCGGCGACAATGATCCAAACGAATGACAAGATAATTCCCTCCCTGAAACGATAATAACGATTGAAATAGAAAAAATCTATTTTAACGATAATCAAATTCTATCATGTGTTTTGCGATTCAGTAAAGGGAAAATCGGCATTTGTAGCGAAGATGATATGCTGAAACATACAAAATTGGCGGATTGTACCGAGGTGAAACATGTCTTATTTGCAGGCGTTGGATGTTTTTTTCGCAGTGGCTGAAGCACGAAGTTTTTCGGCAGCTGCCAAAAAACTATCCTTGAGTCAGCCCACGGTTTCCTTTCATATTGAAAGCATGGAACGCAAACTGGGTTGTCCATTGTTTGTGCGGAGCCGCCGCGGCGCTGAACTTACGGTGTATGGACAAACTCTGTATGACAATACCCGCAATGTTCAGGATTTATTGGAACGGACGGAACGAAAAATCCGCGATCTTTGTCAGGGAGTATCCGGCAAGATCACTCTGGGCGCTGGAACCATTCCCGGCGAGTATATCCTGCCGCAGTTATTGGCAAAGTTTTTGCACTTGCATCCTGGTGTGTCGATTAATCTGGTATCTGAGGACAGCCAGTCAATATACCAGATGTGGCGGGACGGCAAATTATCGATCTGCGTGATCGGATTTTTACCGGATGAGGCGCCATCCGTGCATCGTTTATGGACGGACGAAATTATTCCGGTAGCTGCGAAGCAGATGGACCTGTCTTCCGTACCCTGGACTACTGGTGATTTTCGCCGGTTTCCGCTGGTTATCAGGCAGGCCAGCTCCGCATCGGTATCGACGGTGCAGCAGGCATTGGCATCGCGTGGCGTATCGTTGCAGGAGTGCCAGGTCGTACTGAGGGTTAGCGGGAATGAAGCGCTAAAATGCGCCGTGCAGGCCGGCGCTGGAATCGGTTTTATTTCCAGGCGGGCCGTAGTAAAAGAACTTAATGAAGGGAGTCTGGTGCAAGTACCGGTGGCCGATCTTCAGATCCGGCGCGACTTCTACGCATTGCTCAATGCCGGACTGGAAATGCCGGCGACGTTGGCTCTCTGGGAGTATCTGCTGACACAACGGGAAATTGAGTAACAATTCCGCCTACAGTCCTGTTCATTGACAATTTGGGGATCAGACATTATACTTGTAACATAACTTAATACTGTTTGCTCTCTACAGGGGGAGTAGCCGGACATCAGAATCGTCAATACGGGGCAACCCCGGTTCTGGTGGCAGCTTGATTGTTGCAGGCAAGACCTTGTTCCAGTTTTGGAACAAGGTCTTTTGTTTGAGGACAAAAGTGCACCGGTTATGACGGGAAACACAGTTTGTAAGAAATCCGTGCAAAAGAAAGGGGATATCTGCAATGTTTCTGTTTTCTGGCGATTTTCTGTGGGGTCTGTTCACCATTGTCATGATCGATCTGGTGTTGGCTGGCGATAACGCCATCGTGATCGGTATGGCAGCGAGGAACGTCCCGCTCGAACATCGGAAAAAAGCGATCATGTTTGGGATGGGTGGCGCAATACTTGTACGAATGATTGCGACGGTCTGCGTTGTCTGGCTGTTGCAAATTCCCGGGTTATTGCTGGCCGGTGGATTGATGTTATTGTGGATTGCCTATAAACTTCTGGCGGACGATCAGGACAACAAACACGAAATCGATGCCAAGGACAGCCTGATTGATGCAGTGAAAACGATTGTGATCGCTGATGCGGTCATGGGGATTGATAATGTTTTGGGTGTGGCAGGCGCATCCCATGGCAGTGTTTTGTTGGTGGCGCTTGGCTTAATGATCAGTGTGCCGATTATCATCTGGGGCAGTACGTTGTTTATTGCCTGTGTGGAAAAATACCCGATCGTGATTTATGCCGGTTCTGGAATATTGGCGTGGACCGCTGCCAAAATGATTGTTGGTGAACCTTTGTTAAGTGATGTGTTCCAGCCGTTCCCGCCAATGCAATGGATGGTGATCGCTGCCGCAGTAGTTGGTGTGCTTGGCAGCGGCTGGATGAAAAAACGTCCTGCGTTGATTCCCGTCCGAATCAAAGACGCGGATCGTTCTTAATAACTGTTTTGCCTCTGCAATCTCAAGCAGGTTTTTGACGATAACCGTGGAATAATATTCCCTAGTGTGCATCGTGCGGATGCAGGAGGGGATATTATGCTGGAGTCGCAGGGTTTCAAGAAAAATAGGATTATTGAGGCACTTGATTTATTATTGTTCCGTCAGGAGATTCCTGTCGGAACATTTTTTCATTCCATTATCTTTTTCTCGCAGATTGTTGGTTAAGGAAGGTGTTCCAAGTGGCTGTCACAATCAATGATGTTGCACGAGCGGCAGGGGTTTCCAAAAGCACGGTGTCGCAGTATCTGAACGGCAGGTTTGAGTTCATGAGCTTTGAGACGCGACAAAAAATCAAACAGGTTATCGAAGAACTGGACTATCGACCGAATGCGCTTGCGCGCAGCTTAAAACAAAAGAAGACCCATACTGTGGCCGCCATCGTGTCGAGTATATTGAATCCGTTCATGACAAACACAATCCGGGGCGCAGAAGATTATTGCAAGGAACAGGGATTCAACCTCATTCTGTGCAATGCCGATGACGATCCTAGGCAAGAACTCGCCTACATTCAGACCCTTATCTCGAAACAGATCGACGGAGTAATCATCAGTACTACCGGCCGCAATAACCAGGCTTTGAAAAAAATGAACTTGTCAGGGATTCCTGTCGTGCTTTTTTCCAGGCACGTTGCAGATATTGGCGCAGACACGGTTTGTGTGGATAATCGTAAAGGGATTGATTTTGGAATCCAGCACCTGATGGCGCATGGGCATAGAAAGATCGCCTTGTTTGTCCTGCCTCACAGCGATAGCCCGGTCACTCCGAGACGGGATCGAGCGCAGGCTTATTGCGACCTTGTCAAGAAGTATGGTCTGGAGTTTCATCCAGAGTGGTTGGTGGAAACCAGCAACGATGAGCCGACACTCAACAGCAGACTGGACGGACTGCTAAACGGTTCAGGTCCTCGACCTTCGGCTTTGTTCGGGGCCAATGACCTGATGACGATGTCCCTGGTCAGAGTGCTGGTCAATCGGGGTATCCGCGTTCCGCAGGACATGGCGCTCATCGGATTTGATGACTGGGAGTGGGCGGCTTATCTGCACCCCCCGATCACCGTTGTGGCCCAGCCATCTTATGAAATGGGCAGACGCGCCATGGAGCGCCTGATTATGCGGATTAAAGGCAACCTTGACAACGTTGCCCCCGCATTGGAATACTATTGTCCGGAACTGATCGTTCGCAAATCGTGTGGCGAGGTAGAATAAAAAAGACGGGTTCAAAGCAAGAGGTCTGCAGGAAATCTGCGCTGGCGTGTAGAAATGTTCTTGCACAAAACCGGTTTAGTTAATCGAGAGGGAGGCATGATTCATGATTCCAAAAATGAAATTATTGGGACAGTTGATTGATTCGGGAGTGGTTGCGGTTGTGCGGGCGGAGAATTCCGACCAGGCGAAAAAAATTGCCGATGCCTGCATCAAAGGCGGTGTGGCCGCGATTGAAATCACTTTCACCGTACCGGGCGCCGTTTCGGTGATTGAGGAGTTAGCAGAGACTTATAAAAACGGCGAACTGATTCTCGGCGCCGGGACGGTGCTGGATCCGGAGACGGCCCGGATTGCGATTCTGGCCGGCGCACAATATGTGGTCTGCCCCTCATTGAATGCGGATACTGTAAAATTGTGCAACCGCTACCAAGTTCCTTGCATGCCTGGCGCACAAACGATTAGGGAGATTATTGAGGCGATGGAAGCCGGCGCCGATATTGTAAAAGTTTTTCCCGGCGAAACGCTTGGCCCGACCTTTGTCAAGGCAGTGAAGGGACCGTTGCCGCAAGCTCCGCTCATGCCGACCGGTGGCGTCAGTCTGGAAAATGTCAGCGAATGGATCAAAGCCGGTTGTCTGGCGGTTGGAGTGGGCGGCAATTTGACCGCCGGCGCCAAAAAGGGAGACTATCAGTCCATCACCGAGATCGGCAGACAGTTTGTCGAAAAAGTCCGCCTGGCGCGTGAGCAATAAGGAGGTGTGTGGTCGATGGTAAAAGTGGTTTGTTTTGGCGAAATCATGCTGCGACTGGCTCCACCCGGCTTTCTGCGGTTTGAACAGGCTGCGGCGTTCGAAGTGGTGTACGGCGGCGGAGAGGCCAATGTCTGTGTTGCACTGGCGAATTTCGGCATCGAAAGTGCTTTGGTGACTAAAGTGCCGGAGAATCCGATTGGCCAATCCGCTGTCAATGAGATGCGCCGCTATGGGGTGGATACTCGCTGGATGCTTCGCGGCGGCGAACGGCTGGGGATTTACTTTTTGGAGAAAGGCGCTTCACAGCGTCCGTCCAAGGTTGTATACGATAGGAAGCTGTCTTCGATCTCCGCCGCTCAACCGGAGGACTTTGACTGGCCGGCGATTTTTGCCGGAGCGGAATGGTTTCATTTCACAGGCATTACGCCAGCACTCGGCGAAAATGTGGCTGACTGCGTGCTGGAAGCCTGTAAGGCGGCGAAACAGGCGGGTTTGAGCGTCAGTTGCGACCTGAATTTCCGCAAAAACCTTTGGAGCAGCGACAAGGCCGGTAAAACGATGGCCCGGTTCATGCCTTATGTGGATGTATGCATTGCCAACGAGGAAGATGCTGAGAAGGTCTTTGGCATCAAAGCGCAAAATACCGATGTAACCAGCGCTTCTCTCAGCCATGAGGGATACAAGGAAGTGGCAATGCGGCTGAAAGAGCGATTCGGATTCAAAGCTGTTGCAATTACCCTGCGCGGCAGTATTTCGGCTTCCGATAACACTTGGGCGGCTATGTTGTTTGTTGATGGAAACTATTATTTTTCTCGCGAATACCCTGTGCACATCGTGGACCGGGTCGGCGGCGGTGATTCGTTTGCCGGCGGATTGATCTACGCGATGCTGAACAAGTTGACTATGCAGGAAGCGTTGGAGTTTGCGGTGGCTAATTCCTGCCTCAAGCATTCGATTGAAGGTGACCACAATCATGTCAGTTTGGCGGAAGTCAAGGCGCTGATGGCAGGAGACGGGTCCGGCCGCGTGCAACGTTAGATTTGCCGCGAAACCAGTACCCGTAGGGTCCGGATGTCAGAGAAATGGCCGCGCGTAAAGTTTTTTGCCGAAAAATCCTGCCAGTGGCAGGATTTTTGCTTTGTAAGGCAAATTAAAATATTTATGGAAGGGGCTGAGAGGATTGAGGTTTACCGTAGTTGTGGACAACAATGTTCCGCCGGGGGCAAAAGCCGCTTTTCGCGGCGAACACGGGTTGGCTGTCCTGATTGAAACTGGCGCAAACAAGATTCTGTTTGATACGGGACAATCGGACCTGGTTATTTACAATTTGGCATTATTAGGGATTCATCCGCGAGATCTGGACGCCATCGTCTTAAGCCACGGTCACTATGACCATACCGGCGGTTTGCCGTCCGTACTGGCCATGGCCGGAAAACGGCTACCGGTATTCAGCCATCCTGATATTTTTACGCCGCGGTTCTCAGTGGCCGAAAAAAGTTGCAAGTACGTCGGAGTACCGTTTGTCCGCGAGCACCTGGTACGATTAGGCGCTGATTTCCGCGGCATTGAAGAGCCGATGGAACTGGTTCCCAATCTGTGGATCAGCGGGCCAGTGCCGCGCGAAACCGGCTACGAAGATGGTGACGCCAGACTGGTTGTTCCAGCAGACTCTTGCGACTCTGACGGATGCTGCGAAGCGAGCGGATTTCAAAAGGATCCGTTGACCGATGATATGGCAATTTACGTCCGCTGTTCTAAAGGACTGATTGTCTTGGGAGGGTGCGCGCATTCAGGAATTATTAATATGGTCAATCATGGCTTGAAGGTTACCGGATCGATCAAGGTGCACGGATTGTTGGGCGGAACCCATCTGGGTCCAACACTGGAACCGCAGCAGAATGCCACGTTGGCTGCTTTGGAATGGTTCAACCCAGACTTTATTGCATCCAATCATTGTACCGGGTTTGCTGTGATGTCCCGTTTGGCGCAGGTGTTCGGCAATAAGTTTATTCCGGCATTTTGCGGTACGCAGCTTGAATGTTAGACGGATGGATGCTTTGCCGAATTAGCATTTGATATAAGAGCCTATAAAACAGCAAGTTCGAAATTTTTCCGAACTTGCTGTTTTACTTAAAGTAAAGGAGAATATAATAAAAAATATTATACTCTACAAATTAAAATATAATATTGATTTATATTTATTGTAATTATTAAAGCGATTTAACCAATAAAAAGAGGGTATACACAAAAACGTATACCCTCTTTTTATTGACTGAAAAATAGTTGCTTGCACCTGGCGACATCAACGTTTCAAGACCAGGGTTTTGGCAATTTTATCGTGCAGACACTGATTGTGCAAGGTAATGCCAATCATTAGAAAACCGAAACCGAGTGGCAGCAACGATAAAACTTTAGCGACGTTTCTCAGCAAAGCGCGGAAAAAAGAAATCCGTTCTCCTGCAAGGTCGGTCACACGTAACCCGAGCAGCCGCTTGCCTGGCGTTGCCTGCAAAATCGAACTTTCAAAAACCGGCCAGTAAATCAGATGGATAGCAAGTTTAAGATAAGATGGCAGGCCGGTTTGAGCGACCAGGGCTTCCTGCGAGATGCCACCAGGCAAGCCTAAAGACAGATCGACGGCGGCGCCGATTGCGCCAATCAGCAGTGAATCGAATAAAAAGGCGCATAAACGACGAAACGGACCACCATAGGGGAGCTGCTGCTGCAAAATAAAATCTCCTTTCTGTTAGCCACTTCCTGGGACGAAAGCCAGTTTAATTCCATTATAGCATTATAGATTATATCCTTTCTTTTGATGTCGGTGCAATTTTTCCTGCCTACGCAGGAATCTGCAAATTAAATGTTAAACGGAAAGAGATGTAAACCAACAAAAAAATAGTTATTTACAAAACGAATTGTTGCTTGTATAATCTGCTTTGTAAATAATTTTTATTTTTTTAGTTTGCAAAGGGGATGTCAAAATGTCATTGAGAAAGAAGATGCTGGTCTCTCTGTTTGCGGCGCTGCTTTGCGTCAGCTCGTATGTAGTGCTTCCGATCGGACCAGTGCCGGTTACATTGCAGGTATTGTTCGTTTTGCTGTCAGGCGCCGTGCTTGGAGCGGAAATGGGGGCGCTCAGCGTTGTCATCTGGATTCTGCTGGGGGCCTTTGGATTGCCGGTTTTTGCTGGCGGCAAAGCTGGACCGATGGTATTGCTCGGTCCGACTGGAGGCTATTTATTGGGATTTGTGATTTGCGCCTGGACGGTTGGCATTCTCACACGGGGCCGATTGGGGTCCAAACTGCGCACGGGCGCTGCCATGCTGGTCGGGCTGACCCTTGCCTATGCTATTGGTTTGGCTGGATTTATGGCCAGCTTCGCCTTCTTCCTGAACAAACCGATGACAGTGCAACAGGCTCTGACTATTGCTGTATATCCCTTTGTCGCGTTTGATCTCGTCAAGCTGGTACTCGGCGCCTGGTTGGCGCCCGTGTTGGTCGATTCACTGGCCCGGGCCGGTTTTGCCGAGAGGCGGCAGGAGCATGCGTGAAAAGGTAGCGGAAATCGCCGAAAAAGTGTTGCGGGGCAGTTTTATTGAACGGGAAGAGGCTTATCGGCTGGCACAGATTGAAAACTTTGAGTTGCCGTATTTGCTGGCGGCGGCCGATTCAATCCGCCGACAATATCAAGGGGAAGGCGTGCACCTATGCTCGATTTTGAACGGTCGTTCCGGTCATTGCAGCGAAGATTGCTCCTATTGCGCCCAATCAGTGCATCATCAAACGGGTGTGGCCGTTTATCCGCTGCTCGGCGGTGAAGAGATCCTGCGGCATGCCCTGGCGGCTGAGGCTGCCGGAGTAAGCCATTTTTCCATCGTTCTCAGCGGCCGCGGCATGGATGAGAATGATGAAATGGAGACGTTCCAGCGTGTGATCCAATCCTTTATTGAGATTCGGGCCAAGACTAAGTTGCAGCTCTGTGCCTCACTAGGGTCATTGTCTCTTGAACAAGCCAAAGAATTGAAATCGGTCGGCGTGCAGCGTTATCATCATAACGTGGAGACCAGTCGGCAATATTATTCTTCAATTTGCCGGACACATAGTTATGAAGACCGGGTCCGGACCGTTTCTGTGGCCCAACAAGCCGGATTGACGGTCTGTTGCGGCGGAATCATCGGCATGGGAGAAACGCTGCTGCAACGGTTGGATATGGCGTTTGAACTGCGTGAACTGTCGATTGGGTGTG
>CAZOJA010000089.1:0-8745 GCA_964579955.1 uncultured Veillonellaceae bacterium
TTGAATCGGTCGGCCAGGAAATCTTTCAGCTGATTCTCGACGTAGCAAGCGGCAGAAGGAAAACCTGGGCCGACCAGTGGGGTCTGCACAACGACCTGTGCCTGTTCAATCCGGCGCCAATTACCTAACGCTCAATAACGCTTGCCGATTCTGGCAACTATTTTTCCAATCACATTTTTGGCTTTGGCAAAATCCTGTTCGTTGGGATGGCAGCTGGCGGCCTGATGCCGGGCGATGCTTTCCGGCGTCGGTGCGTGCGGATGCCCGGCCGGCAAATCTTTGAACCGCTCGGCAATTTTAGGATCGACCCTTCCTTGGCAAATGAACGTTCCCAATAATTGGTTGCCGTGCGGCAATAGCATCGCCGCCCGCGCCATGCTGTCGCGCGCATGGTCGGAATCCGGATAGGCGCCCAATGTTGCGAACAGGATCACTTTTTTGTCGGTGATACCGGACAGGTATTTTTTTGCCTGAGCATCCGCCGTTCCTTTATCCACCCAGAAGCCGACCGCCACCAGTTCATAGTCGGCGGCGGCCGGCGCTTCCTCCACTGCATAAAACTCGCAGCCCTCCGGCATCGCGGAATGGATTGCCGCCGCCACGGCCTTGGTGTTGCCGGTCCGGCTAGAATAAACGACCAGGCTTTTCATCTTTTTTCACTCCCCATATTCGATGATTCTTGTTATTGCGTTGCATTGCTGTCGGTTTTCCAGATCAGCATAAGATTCTATCTTCCCTTGGCTTTTCCCTGTACCGGCGACAAGACAGGGATTTTTTTGTTTTTCTCGCTTCCTGCCTGCTGACAGTAATTTCTATTGACAACCTCTCGGTGACATAATAGGATTAATTTATAATCATTATAAATTCGCAATTTTCATTTTATGCAAACGAGGTTGTGAGTATGGTAGTTATCGATGCGTTTGCCGAAAAACTTATCTCCCATAACATTACTCCTTCGCAGCCGCGCGTGTTGATTTTGAAATTCCTGATCGAAAACCAATGTCATCCCACCGCCGACCAGATTTTCAATGCACTGCGGCCTGAAATCCCCAGCTTGTCAAAAGCCACGGTGTATAACACACTGAACGCCTTTATCGAGGCGAAGTTGGTCCGCCCGCTTTCGATTGAGGACAAGGAAACGCGCTTTGATATCGTGATGGAAAACCACGGTCACTTCCAATGCTCTAGTTGCGGCGGCATCGTAAACTTCGCGGTGGATATCGACCGATTCGTCACAGACGAGCTGCACGAATTCCGCATCACCGCGAAAAACGTCTATTTTGACGGAATCTGCCCCGCCTGCATCAATAAAACTGAAAAAAAGTGAAGGAGATGATTTTGTGAGTACAGAGAGCAAATGCCCGGTGACAGGAATGACAAAAAAAGCTATCGCCGGCGGCGGCACTTCCAACCGCGACTGGTGGCCGAACCAGTTGAACCTGAAGATTCTGCACCAGCACTCCGCTCTGTCCAACCCGTTGGGAAAGGACTTTGATTATGCCAGTGAGTTCAAGAGCCTGGACCTGACTGAGTTAAAAAAGGATCTTTATGAGTTGATGACCGACTCACAGGATTGGTGGCCGGCAGACTACGGCCACTATGGTCCGCTGTTCATCCGGATGGCCTGGCACAGCGCCGGCACCTATCGCTTCGGCGACGGCCGCGGCGGCGGCAATACAGGAAACCAGCGGTTCGCCCCGCTGAACAGCTGGCCCGACAATGTCAATCTGGACAAAGCCCGTCGTTTATTGTGGCCGATCAAACAAAAATACGGCAAGAAGATTTCCTGGGCTGACCTGATGATTTTGGCCGGCAACTGTGCGCTGGAGTCGATGGGATTCAAAACCTTCGGGTTCGGTGGCGGGCGCGTCGATGTCTGGGAACCGGAAGAAGATATCTATTGGGGCTCGGAGAACGAATGGCTGGGCGACAAGCGCTATTCCGGCGAACGCGAACTGGAAAACCCGCTAGCGGCCGTGCAGATGGGGTTGATTTATGTGAATCCGGAAGGACCGAACGGCAATCCCGATCCGGTCGCCTCCGGTCGCGATGTGCGCGAAACATTCGCCCGTATGGCGATGAACGACGAAGAAACCGTCGCGTTGGTTGCCGGCGGCCATACATTCGGCAAATGCCACGGCGCCGGACCAGCGACCTACGTGGGTCCTGAACCGGAAGCGGCTGGAGTCGAGGAACAGGGACTCGGCTGGAAAAGCAGCTTTAAAAGCGGCAAGGCCGGCGATGCGATCGGCAGCGGCATCGAGGGAGCCTGGAAACCGAACCCGATCCAATGGGACATGGGGTACCTGGAAGTACTGTTCAAATATGAATGGGAACTGGTCAAGAGCCCGGCCGGCGCCCACCAATGGTTGGCCAAAGATGTCGCCGCAGAAGACATGATCGTCGATGCGCACGACCCGACAAAAAAACATCGGCCGATGATGACCACCGCCGATCTCTCACTGCGCTATGACCCGATTTACGAACCGATCGCGCGGCGTTTCCTGCAGAATCCTGCCGAGTTTGAAGACGCGTTCGCCAGAGCCTGGTTCAAACTGACTCACCGTGACATGGGGCCGCGTTCCCGCTATCTCGGCCCGGAAGTCCCGGCAGAAGATTTACTCTGGCAAGACCCGGTGCCGCCGGTAGACCATGAACTGGTCGACGAACAGGATATCGTCGCCCTCAAGCAATCGATTCTGGCATCCGGCCTGTCGATATCCCAGTTGGTCGCTACCGCCTGGGCCTCTGCGTCCACGTTCCGCGGCTCTGACATGCGCGGCGGCGCAAACGGGGCAAGAATCCGTCTGGCGCCACAAAAGGACTGGCAAGTGAACCAGCCGGACCAACTGAAAACCGTGCTGGCAGCGCTGGAAAAAATCCAGCAGCAGTTCAACAGCGGTCAAAAAGGCGGCAAAAAAGTATCGCTGGCTGACCTGATCGTGCTGGCAGGCGCTGCGGCAATCGAACAGGCGGCAAAAAGCGCCGGTCAGATTGTTTCGGTACCCTTTCTGCCGGGACGCACCGACGCATCGCAGGCACAGACGGATGTTGCATCATTTGGCGTACTGGAGCCAAAGGCAGATGGCTTCCGCAATTACCTGAAGGCGAAATTCAGCGTTTCGGCCGAAGAATTGCTGGTCGATAAGGCTCAGTTGCTGAAACTGACCGCGCCGGAAATGACGGTTCTGGTCGGCGGCTTGCGCGTGCTGAACATCAACTATGGACAAACGAAGCACGGAGTGTTCACCAAACGTCCGGAAACATTGACCAACGATTTCTTTGTCAATCTGCTTGATATGAGTACGGCCTGGAAACCGACGGCTGACGACGCCAACGTATTTGAAGGCCGCGATCGCGCCACCGGTGAACTGAAATGGACCGGAACCCGGGTCGATCTGATCTTCGGCTCGAATTCGCAGCTGCGGGCTGTGGCGGAAGTCTATGCCGAGGCCGACTCCCAAGAAAAATTCCTGCAGGATTTCGTCGCCGCCTGGAACAAGGTGATGAACGCGGACCGGTTCTAGTTGGGAAAAAACTGAACGAAACAACCTAGGTATAAGATCAGAAAAGGCGTGCACCCGGATTTAGGGATGCACGCCTTTTCTGACCCCTTATTTTTAGTAACCCACCCGATTATGTAAATTGCAGTAAAGTCTCCGTCACCTACTCAATTTGAAGATATTTCATACGAGAATACAAGGTGGTCAGAGATATTGCCAAACTTTGCGCTGCAGCTTTCTTTCCAACGACCGAACGTCCATGCCGATCCAGCGCATCCAAGATTGCTGCTCGTTCCTGTTCATTTCGTCTGGATTTCAAAGTGGTTTTAACAACCACCTGTTGTTGAACAGTCACCGATTCAATTGCAGCTTCGGACAGAAAAACCTGTGGCAGATAGTCGGGCGTAATGAGTTCTCGCTCGGTAATGTTTGCAATAAAACGAATGGTGTTTTCCAGTTCTCGCACATTCCCTGGCCAAAAATGTTTGGCCAAAATCATCAGCGTTTTTTCGTCCAGATCGAGTTTGCCCAATATCGGATGCGTGATTTTCGCCAAGAAAAAATTAGCAAGCGGGATAATATCCTCTTTGCGTTCACGCAACGGCGGAATATGGATTTGTGAAACGTTCAGGCGGTAAAACAGGTCTTCCCGAAACTTGCCTTGGCGAATCATCTGTTCCAGCTTGGCATTAGTGGCAGCAATTACCCGCACATCGACACTGATTTTTTGCACGTCACCCAACGGCTGCACTTCGCTTTTTTGCAGCACCCGCAGCAATTTTGCTTGCAATTCGACGCCCAAGTCGCCGATTTCGTCCAAGAACAAAGTCCCTCTGTTGGCGATACTGATCAACCCTGCTTTGCCGCCTTTTTTCGCGCCGGAGAAGGCGCCTTCCGCATAACCGAACAACTCGCTTTCCAGCAATGTATCCGGAATAGCGGCGCAATTGACCACGACAAAAGGTTCGTTGCAGCGATCGCTTGCCCGGTGGATCGCATGAGCAAACAACTCTTTGCCGGTGCCGCTTTCTCCCCGCAACAAAATCGGCAACGAGGATTTGGCCAGCTTTTCTGCCAGATGCTTTGTCGCCTTAAAACTCGCACTGTCGCCAAAAATATCGTCAAACGCGTATAAGGACACATTCGCACTGTTTACTTGCCGCAACAGCGCATTATATTGAACATGATATTTACTTAATTTTGTCTGCAACTGTTGCACTTCCGTGATATCGCGGGCAATCGTTACGCCACCCTTGCATTCACCGTTGATGATCAACGGATGCATATCGGTCAGATATTCGATATTGCCAAACTTACGTCGAATCCCCAGCATCGGCTTGCCGCTTTTGATCACTTCGCCGAGTCTTGCCCCCGGCCTCGCATCCAGCAAATAGCGCCCGACAACCTCGGAAAAGACGGCGCCGCTGATTCGTTCGAACGATTTATTGATATAACGGATAATCGTATTTTGGTCAGCTATCAGCACGCCGTCATGCAAGGAGTCAAAAATGCTGATGAGCCAATGAATATAAGGGTTAGTTACCGGAGCTTCGGCTAACAAGGCTCTTACCGGTTCGCTTGCAGGTACGCCCGCGGCGAATAATTCCAATATGCTGTCTCCGCTTAGCGTGGTTTCCGAATAATCCGATTCCGCAACGATGCGAACATCACGGTCATTTCTTTGCAAAATGGCGCGGACTGTTTCGTTGATTGTTTGCAGTTCCGGAGCAATCAGCATGCTATAAACCCCTTTTTACATCCTTCTCAATGTTGCGATTCGCTCAAAACAAGATGAAGTCCTGCTAAATCGGGAAAACAATTTTCGAGTTTTTAAAAATTTGCTAATTTTTAAAAACTCGATTTGCTGTTTCTTATACGCTTTTTATCTTTTCTAAGTGATTCGCATATCGAATTTCCCTTGACAATTAGGCATTTGTCAGCAATCACGTTCTTATCCTCATCAGGTTGGCACAGTTTATGCAATTATGAGACAACGCAAGACTGTGACCGCGTACCAAATACTTTATGAGGTGATCGTATGAAAAACAAGGTAATTCTAACCATCGCTCCCACAGGAAACGTCCCAACAAAGGCCATGACGCCACACGTTCCGGTTACTCCCTCTGAAATCGCAGCCCAAATATATCAGTGCTGGCAGCTCGGTGCAGCGGTTGCTCACATCCACACCCGCGACAAGGACGGCGTCCCGACTTCGGACATCGAAGCCAATCGCGAAGTATTGGCCGAGCTCGACAAATACCCGGACTGTGACATTATTCGCCAGCTTTCGACCGGCGGACGCGCAGGCAAAACCTATATGGACCGAGGTCAAATGCTTTGTTTGGCACCGGACATGGCCAGTTTGGCAACCGGTTCGTCGAATTTCCCCAGCAAAGCTAATCTGAACGATCCGGAAACCATCGGATATCTGGCCGGCGAAATGAAAAAATACAATATTAAACCCGAAGTTGAAGTTTTTGATTCGGCCATGCTATTCAATGCTATACAACTTGCCGACAAGGGCGTTATCGATTGGCCGCTGCAAATCAATCTGGTGCTCGGTGTGCCAGGGTCCTTGCCTGCCACGTTCAAAAACCTTTTTTTTCTCTATGAGCAATTGCCGGCAAACTGCACCTGGTCCATTACCGCTGTCGGCCGCGACCATGTCGAACTGTCAACCATGGCGCTGGCGTTGGGAGGCAACGTCCGGGTCGGTCTGGAAGACAACGTGTACTATTCCAAAGGAGTCCTCGCCACCAATGCATCCCTGCTAAGCAGAATAAAAGCGATTGCCCTGGCGATGGGCAAAGAAATCGCCACTCCCGCCGAAGCCCGGCAAATCCTGCAACTAAAAAAATAAAATAATCGGAGGCGGAACCAAGTGAATGAATTGACCAAAAAATGGCTAATCGTTATCGGCAGTGGCTTGTTGGTATTTCTGATTCCCGTACCGGCAGGCGTTAAGCCAATTGCCTGGAATCTGTTGGCTGTATTTGTTGCCACGATTGTTGGTTGCATTGTCCAACCTATTCCACTGGGCGCAATTTCCATGGCTAGTCTTTGCTTGATCGGATTTCTGGGCCTGGCCAAAATGAATGAATTGCTGGCGGGCTTCGCCAGTTCAACCATCTGGTTGATTGTTTCGGCATTCTTGCTCTCGCGCGGCTTCAGCAAAACAGGGCTGGGCCGCCGGATGTCCTACCTGTTGATCAATTTGTTTGGTGACAAAACCATGAAACTTGGTTTTGCGATCATGTTCAGTGAATATGTGTTCAGTCCGGCGACTCCATCCACCACGGCCCGTGGCGGCGCTATCGTTTATCCAATCGCTCGCAGTTTGGCTAGCGCGTTTGATTCCGAACCCGGTCCAACTGCAAAAAAAATCGGCGCCTACCTGATGCAGGTCGGGTTTCAGTCCAACTGCGTCAGCGGCAGCCTATTCCTCACGGCGATGATCGCCAATCCGATGATGGTATTGTTTGCCCAACAAGCGTTCGGCATTCAAATCAGTTGGATGCAGTGGGCGATTGCAGCCTTTGTCCCCGGCACGCTGGCAATGATTTTGATTCCAATCGTATTGTACTATATCTTGCCTCCGGAACAGAAAAAAACGCCGGAAGCTCCTGCGTTTGCTAAAGCAGAATTGAATAAAATGGGACCCATGTCATTTGATGAAAAAGTCATGTTAGGCGTGTTTTTGACAAGCATTTTCCTCTGGGCCACCGCACCTTACACCAAACTGGATGCAACGTTGATCGCGCTCGGTAGCGGCGCCGTTCTATTGATAACCAACGTGCTGACCTGGAAGGATGTGTTGAACGAAAACGGCGCCTGGGATGCAATGGTTTGGGTCGGTGTACTCAGCACAATTGCCGGTCTGCTCAGCAAGCACGGCCTGATCGCTTGGTTCAGCAAACTCACCGTCGCATCTCTGGGCGGAATTCCTTGGATGTGGACGCTCTTGGCCCTGCTGTTGATTTACTTGTATACCCATTATCTTTTCGCCTCGATCACCGGCCATGTCGCCGCCATGTACCCAGCCTTCATCGCAGTGGCTGGCGCAGCCGGGGCGCCGCCCATGCTTGTCGCGTTATCGATGGGCTATTTCTCCAACTTCTTTGCCTGTTTAACCCACTATGGCAATGGCGCCGGACCGATATATTTCGGCGCAGGATATTTGAGTCAGGCCACATGGTGGAAAGTTGGCTTTGTCATGTCGTTGGTTTATCTGGTATGCTTCTTGGGTGTGGGCTTGCCGTGGTGGAAAGTGATCGGTATTTGGTAACACAACCGCAATAAACACAGGAACCAACATGCAACATCACGAAATAGTTGTGTCGAACTCAATTATTCGAGGAGTGTGAACCGCTATGAAGATAGGCTTTGCCGGTCTGGGGCAAATGGGAAAACCGATGGCGATGAATCTGAACAAAGCAGGCAGCGAATTGATCGTTTACGACATCCGAACCGAATCGTATCCAGCATTTTCCGCCAAAGGCATTGCCACAGCGGCCTCGTTGAACGATCTGGCCGACTGCGAAATCGTCTTTCTCAGCTTGCCGGACACACACATCGTCGAAAAAGTTCTGCTCGGTCAGGGCGGTTTGGTGGAGTTGCTGAAGCCCGGCACGATTGTCTGCGACTTAAGCACGATTGACTATATGGCAAGCACGCGGATTGCCCAATCCTGCGAGATCAAAGGAATCGACTTTATGGATGCGCCGGTGACCGGCATGGAAGCGCGGGCAATCGACGGAACCCTTACTGTGATTTGCGGCGGCAAATCACAGGTCTACGAGTTACTGCTTCCCTATCTTAAAATGATCGGCAATAACATTTTGCTCATGGGCCAACACGGCTCTGGTCAACTCACCAAAGCCATCAACAATATTCTGTTCGACATAAATATCGCCGCCGTAGCCGAAATTTTGCCGCTGGCCATCAAACTCGGCCTTGATCCGGAAAAATTCGGCTCAGTCGTCAATAGTGGGTCTGGTCGCAGCTATGCGTCGGAATTCTTTATTTCACGAATACTGCGCAATCATTTTTCAGATGGATATCCCATGCAACATGCTTACAAAGATCTAATCTGTGGCGCAGAACTTTCAGCCCAACTAGGCATACCGTTGCCGGTGATGCATGCAGCGACAACCACTTATCAGATGGCGTTGCTGAAAGGATTGGGGCATGAGGATAAAGGAGCGATGGCAAAAGTCTTTGCTGAATTGTTGGGCGTTCAACT
>CAZOJA010000090.1:0-8726 GCA_964579955.1 uncultured Veillonellaceae bacterium
CCGTATCGCTCACGCCAGTGTTCGGATATCATTAAATAACGCGTCTTCACGCCTCGTCCTCCAAGAAAAGATCTGTCGCCGCAACAACCCGCCAACGCGGCTTTGCCTGGGTCAGGTCAAACACCATAGCAACCGGCCCTGACCGCTTCGCTTCAGCATTTTGCAGCCAAGCGGCAACATCCACAGAAAAAACTTCCAACGGAAAGGTTCTTTTCACTTCCCGCCAGTTGGTGAAACGGTAATTGGCAAAGTAGCGACGCATGCTTGCTTCATTTCGCCACAGACTGTTTTTTGCTTCTTCCCACCGTTGCCGATTCCAACCAAGCGCCTCGCCTTTGAGCGATTTCCCGCCTTCACAGATCGCATCAAGTTTCAGCAATTCCGCCACCCATAGTTGTTGATCGGAAGAAAACCGACAAGCGAACTCGCGGAGGAAGGCAAGCACCCGGTCCGGACTATGCGAACTGCCAAACAGACCTTTGCTTTCCCACCATAACGCCAACTCATTGTAGAAGAAAAATGCATCCCCGGCGGAAAGGTTCACCAGATAAGCCAACGTTTGCGAAAACCGCCCGCTATTATAAGTCTGGTTAAAGACCTCTTCCAATTGTTTCAGTTGCCGAATCTCGGCATAAGACACAAATCGGTTGGCAATGATTTCATAAGGGGGATGGTCCAGATATACCATGGCATATTCGCCAGCCTGCGAACGCAGAGGTGTGCCGGGCAGCATCTTCAGAAAACCGATTTGCAACATGGCCGGTTGCAAATGGTATACATCATTAAACGATTGGCGAAACTCCGCAACCCCCTCAAATGGTAATCCCACGATCAGATCCAGATGCAGATGGATGTTTTGCGACCGCAGCAGCGCCTGTACATTCTGACGCAACTTTTCCCAGTCGTTTTGACGACCAATCGCCTGCAGAGTTTTTTCACAGGTTGACTGCACGCCGATTTCAAACTGGAACAAGCCGGTTGGCAATGTTGCCAACCACTCTATCTCGTCCGGGCTTAAGCGATCGGCCACGACTTCAAAGTGAAAGTTCGTTTCCCCTGGCCGTTGCGCCAAAAATCGCCAGATTGTCTGATAGTGGGCCGGTACTACGTTAAAAGTCCGGTCGACAAACTTGACCTGCCGCACTTGATGCTCGAGAAAGAATTGCATTTCCCGGCAAACTTTGTCGACGCTGCGATGCCGGACCCCCTTGGTCGAAGCCGAAATGCAATAGGAACAGGAATACGGGCACCCACGGGAGCTTTCATAATATAGGATACGATTCTCCAGCAGGGCTAAGTCCGCTGCCGTGTAGGCGAATGGTAACGAATCCAGATCCTCGATAATGCAGGCGCCGCCATTTAATTCAACCCCGTCTGTCGTACGCAGGGCAATGCCGGGGATATTCAGTCCGTCATGATTCGTTTCAATATGTCGGGCACGGTCTTGGCGCGAAAGTCCAAGTCGGTACAACCTCGCCAAGAGTTCCGGCACACCGGCCTCGCCTTCTCCCTGAACGACAAAATCGACACAAGGATATTGCGACAAAATCGCTGCCGCATCAGCCGATACTTCCGGTCCGCCAATAATCACTATAACACCGGGCAATGCCTTTTTTAGTGCCGCCGCCAGTTTGAGCGTCATTTCACGGTTCCAGATGTAACAGGCAAAGCCGACAACCTCTGGCGACTGCCCGGCAATGTCCGCCAGCACCGTCAATAACTCCTGATTTATTGTATATTCCCTGGTCGTTACAGGGATGCCTCGTTCCCGGCAACTGGCAGCAATCGAGTAAATCCCCAGCGCAGTATGGATAAATTTAGCGTTCAGGCTTACCAGCAACACTTTCAATTCGGTTCCCCCAAGCGAGGCGAGGAGTGGTCTTTTTTCCGCGCCTGTATTATGATTATTATATCTCGCAAATGACAGCAGTACAAAGGAGTGTTCCCGAATGCAAAAGAAACCGTCCCCCCTGTTCGCCCTGGTCGTCGGAGCCATGCTGTTCTCCTGCTCCGGTGGCGAAGCCGCCACTGCGGCAAAACTGCCTTCCCGCAGCGAACTCCCGGCTGAATCGAAATGGAATCTTAGTGATATCTATCCATCCGACGAAGCTTGGGAGGCTGATTTTGACCGATTAAAAACCCTGGGCGTCAATATCGCCGCCTTTCAGGACAAACTGGACCAGTCACCGCAAATATTGCTGGAATGCCTAAAAGCCCGTGATGAAATCGGCATCATCAGCGGAAAATTGTTTGCTTATGCCCGGATGCACCGGGACGAAAATACGGCGGACAGCAAATATCAGGCAATGACCAGCCGCGCCGAAACCTTGCTGGCTTCGGTCGGCGCTGCCACCGCTTACATCGAGCCGAATATTTTGGCGATGCCGGCCGAAAAACTGACCGCCTTCCGGCAAGCTGAAGCGGGACTGGCACCGTACAGTTTTTATTTTGACAATTTGCTGCGCCAGAAACAGCATATCCTTTCCCCGGCAGAAGAAGCCTTGTTGTCAAAAATTTCTGAAGTAGCCGATGCTCCTCAGACGATTTTCACGATGCTGGCCAGGGCCGATATCAAATTCCCGGAAGTCAAAGACGAACAGGGACGGCAGGTCCAGCTCAGCGAAGGCCGTTACCGCAACTTTGTCATGTCGGCCGACCGGCGCGTCCGGCAGGAAGCTTTTCAAAAATTATTCGGCACTTATGCCCAGTACCGCAATACCATGGCAGCGACGTTGGGCGGCAGCGTCAAGAAAAACATCTTTTATGCCCAGGCCCGCAAATACGATTCGGCGATCACTGCAGCGCTAGAGCCGGACAACGTGCCTGTCTCCGTTTACAACAACCTGGTCGGTACCATCAATGACAACCTCGCCCCGTTACATCGCTATGTCGCCTTGAAGAAAAAGGCCCTGAAACTCGATGAAATGCACATGTACGACCTCTACGTCCCCCTGGTTCGGGACGTTCACATCACGATGCCTTATGAAGATGCCCGCACTTTAATTAAACAAGGCTTGGCTCCGCTCGGCGAAGATTACGGCATCATTCTGGACAAAGCGTTGTCGTCGCGCTGGGTCGACGTGTATGAAACACAGGGAAAACAAAGCGGCGCCTACTCTTGGGGAGTGTTCGGCGCCCATCCGTTCATTTTGATGAACTATAACAACCGACTGGAAGATGCGATGACGCTTGCCCATGAACTGGGACATTCACTTCACAGCTTTTACAGCAATTCCACTCAACCTTACGCAACGCATGATTACACGATCTTTTCGGCTGAAGTGGCTTCGACTACCAATGAAACTTTGTTGCTCGACCACTTGCTAAAAACAACCAGCGACCGAAAAAAGAAAATGTATCTGCTCAATGAGTATCTGGAATCAGTCCGTACCACAGTGTTCCGCCAAGCCATGTTCTCCGAGTTTGAACGGGACCTGTATGCCCGGGCCGAAGCAGGGGAAGCGATCACTGCCGACATGCTCGATGAGATGTGGAAAAAGCTGAACGTCAAGTACTACGGCCCTCAGATGGTCGTCGACAAGGAAATCGTCGGCGAATGGTCGCGCATCCCTCACTTTTACTATAATTTTTATGTATACCAGTATGTCACCGGTTTTTCGGCAGCCAACGCCTTGGCCGCCCAAATCCTCAGCGAAGGGGAACCGGCACGCGACCGCTACCTCGGCTTCTTGAAGAGCGGCGGCTCCGATTATTCGATCGAATTATTAAAAAAAGCCGGTGTGGATATGTCTTCGCCAGAACCGATCAAACTAACCATCCAGCGTTTCGAGCGCATGTTGGACGAGCTGGAGAAACTGTTGCAGGAATAGTACATCAGATGCAAATAGGCTTATAAAGCACAGAAGGTTGTTGCGGAGTAGCACCGCAACAACCTTCTTTCTTTGCTTATTGTATTGCCTGCTCTATCGATTGATCCTAGTTCTCCGAGCAAGAATTTCTCAGTAGCTGCGGCGCATCGGGCGAATGCCGCGAGCGGTTGCGCAAGCCCGACTGATACGTGCCGGCATAACAATAGGCGCAGCCGTGCAGGCAGGTGTCATAAAATCCTATATCCTTGCTCTGTAGACAACCGCATTCTTTGCGTTGAGATCGATCCTTGCCCATTTTTACCCGAACGCCGAACAGGCGGTCAATCAATTCAGCGTCGACGCACTTGCCGGGAGTTATGCCAAACGGCGTCAAGTCTAATTTCTCTGCGCAACTATATACCGGAATATGATACCGTCCAGCCTGTTCGCTCATGAACATGCACAAAGCCGACAACTGTTCCGCACTATATTCAGTTTGTATCGTGACCCCCCGGGACTGCAGCCGTATAAAATTTTGCGCAGCTTTGCGATACGCATCGACAATGCTGACTACGATCCGCCGGGTGGCCGTCTGTAACCGCTCCAAAATTAAGCCAAACCGTTGCTGATGATAAGTCACGCTCGTCTGTGCGCTGAAAATCACCGGATCATAGCGCCAGATGACTCGATCCGGGCCGACCCGCTCTGCGAGAAGCAAAAAGGTTTCTATACAACGCTCCAATGCCGGCAACTTGGGTTCGATCGGTTCGCCATAACCATTCAATGTATACTGAAAATAGTACCGATACCCCCGCGAGTCAAGTTCTGCCAACCGCGGCAGCAGCGGCGCTGCATTCTTAGTCCAGAAAACCAGCGCATCGATATCCTCCGGTCGCAAGGAGACTCGTGTCACTTGATTCCGGTTGTAAGGATTTACACTTAGACAATACTGATGCTGAATCCGCCGCATTAGCCAATCGCTGTAAAAGGCAGGAATGTCTGTCCGGCGACTGGCGCTGATAATCACGATTGGCGGGCCACCAGCTTGCTTTCGATAAAATACGCTACAGCTTCCGGCATTGTATCGACCCGACACTTATGCCGATGTTGAACTTCTTTCGTAGCCAGTCCCGCAAGGCCGGCCGGAATCGCCCAGCCTGTCAGTTCCGAAAGTCGATTGAGCAGCTCCAGCGAAGTCCCGTTAACGGAGGACTCAGGCGCTATTGCCTGCAGCACGGTATCAGCAAATTTGAAGGGACTGGCGGTGCTAAGCACAACCGTCGTAACGTCCCCCCTCGCCTGCGCTCCATATGTATCCGCAACTTTCCAGGCCACAGCCGTATGCGGATCCAAAAGATAACGTTGTTGCTGCCAAACCCGCCGGATTGTTGACATGGATTCCTCTGTCGAAGCCCAGTCCGCCCAAAACGTCGCCTGGATTTTCGTCAGTGTCGTGGCATCGATTTCATAACGCCCCGTTGAGTTCAACGCTTCCATCCAGGAAAGGACTTTGCCAGTATCGCCGTCTGTCGCATGATACAATAAGCGCTCCAAGTTACTGGAAATCAAGATATCCATCGAGGGGGAAATCGTTTGGTGGAAGGGTCGGTTTCTGTCATATATGCCGGTCCGCAAAAAGTCCGTCAGAACATTGTTATCATTCGATGCACAGATCAGACGGTCCACCGGCAAACCCATCAACTTGGCATAGTAGCCGGCCAAAATATTGCCAAAATTACCGGTCGGCACGACAAAGTTGACCGTTTCTCCGCAACGGAGCTTACCGGTCTCGCATAACGACTGGTAGGCACTGAAATAATAAGCGATCTGAGGCGCCAACCGTCCCCAGTTGATTGAATTGGCGGAAGACAGCTTGAGGTTTTTTTTCGCCAGCAGTTCGCTCATCTGCACTGATGAGAAGATTTTCTTGACGCCGGTCTGCGCGTCGTCGAAGTTGCCTTCCACTGCGACAACTCCCACGTTTTTTCCCTCCTGGGTCACCATCTGCGCCCGTTGCACTTCGCTGACGCCTTCCGACGGATAAAACACCAGAATCTTTGTTCGCGGAACGTCGCGGAATCCTTCCAGCGCCGCCTTGCCTGTATCGCCGGATGTCGCGACCAAAATCAGCATGTCCGACCGCTCTGCCGTCTTGGTCAAGGCCAGACTCATCAAATGCGGCATGATTTGCAGCGCCATGTCTTTGAATGCGCTGGTCGGTCCATGCCAAAGCTCAAGAATATGGCGCCCTCCCACTGGAATCAATGGAACAGTAGCCGGGTCGTCAAACTTATCGATTGCATACGCGGCGGCCGCGCATTGCCGCAATTCTGCCATCGTATAGTCCGGCAACAATCGGGCTAATACCGTTGCCGCCAATTCCATATAACCCGTGCCGGTTCCGGTTTCGCCGAGCAAAACTGGCAATGCCGATGGCACAAATAACCCGCCGTCCGATGCAATTCCGTTGCGGATCGCCGTCGCACCGTCAACTGCGGCGCCACCGCCGCGCGAGCTCACGTAATTCACTTGCCCATTACCCCTTTCCCGCTCCCACGACCTGAATCGTTTCCACTGCCCCGCCATTGTAACGAGTCAGAATTTCCGCACAGCACTCGAGAATTTCCCTCAAATCCGCTTCGGCTGTCCCGCTGCCGGCAAATACTACCGACAGCAGGTTCTTCGTCGCCAAAGAAACCGCCGTCCGTCTGGAATCGGCTGTGGGATTGCCAAACACGCCCAGCGAATCGGTGAGAAAAGGCTTTCCTTCCGTCGAGACCTGATTCCCGCCAATATTGACATAAGTTCCGCCATGCTGACGTTGATAGCGGATCTCCCCTTCGATCTTGTCCAAATCATACAAGCCGAACGGCATAAGATACTTCAAGGAACAGTAATTACTGGCATCCACGGCGCTGTTGACATAATAAACGCCTTTATGCTGCAAAACTCGCCGCACCAAAGCTTCCGACGCAGGTCGATAACGAGAGGGATCAAAATCCAGTTTCTTGTACATCGTGCGCACGGCAAGAATTGGCGGCAATTGGGTCAGTGCTTCAATATTGTAGATTTTCGCCACTTCGTTTTGCAGTTGCAAAAATTCCTGGCTCAAAGCCGGTGATGAACCTACAATGCTCACCCCACGAATCACCGCACAACCGATGCGGCAATCGGGGCAAGCCGCCAGAATTCCATCGTCAATCGTAAGTTGCACACTCATTTGCCAATCACCACGTTTCCTCTTATTCACGCCGCCGACCGATCTGACGGATTCAGAATGTCATTATACCGTAATCAGTTCATAATCCAAAGAGCCCATTCCGACTTTTGCAGCGTGCTTGATCTGAATCGTCGCATCATTATGGGCATGTGCTAGTTCAGCCAACGTTTTGCCATGTTGCGCAGCAGTCAGGTCCAGGGAAGCCTGATCGACCGCCACAGGATCGAACGAGGCAACAATGCCGATATCGGGAATGCACTTCTGTTGGTTCACGCTGAAACAGTCGCAATCGTTGGTCATATCGATCAGTACATTGATAAAGATGCTTTTGCCGGCCTTGTTCTTCACGATGCCGTATGCGTGTTCCGCCATGCTCTTCTGCGTAAAGCCGGATTCTGCATTCCAGTCGTATTTTACCGAATCAAACCGGCACACGGCCAGACACTCGCCGCAACCAATGCATTTTTCCGTCAGGATGAATGCTTTGCCGTCCTGTTCGATAATCGCATCCTGCGGACACCACTGAATACATTTCTGACAAAAACGGCATTTGCCGGTGTTGATTTCCGGCTTCATCGCCGAATGTTCGCGCATCTTGCCCATACGACTTGCCAACCCCATGCCGATATTCTTGATACAGGCGCCAAACCCGGTCAGCGGGTGGCCTGTCGCATGCGAAACAACGATCAGTGCATCGGCGCCGACAACTTCCCGCGCAACCCTAACGCTTTTATGCAATTCCCCGTCGATTGGCAACTCGTATTCCGTATTGCCTGTCAGTCCATCCGCCATGATGAAAGGGGCGCCGGTCTGTTCGATGCCGAAGCCGTGCCGCTGGGCATGCAGAATGTGCTTGACGGCATTTTCGCGCTCCCCTTTGTACAGCGTCGAGGTTTCCGTCAAAAACGGCTGACCGCCGGCCGCTTTGGCCAAATCGACAATCCGCCTGATCAAAGCCGGTTTAACGTGCGTAGTATTGTTTTTTTCGCCCACATGAAACTTGATTGCGACAAAGTCGCGTTTAGACACAATCCGATTCAGGTCCGCCGCATCATACAATCTTTGCAACGCTTCAACCTGCTCTTCCACCGCCGCACCGTCCGTCACCTTTGCCAAAAAAACCTTGGATTTCATCAAGTTATTCCTCCTGTTTTCTGCATTCAAAATAGTGGAGCGCGGTCTGCCGCGCTCCAGAGCTTGCCCACTTGAACCTTGCCAGAGCTAAAAATCCAGCGACATCAGTTTGGCTTTGACATGCGGCACGGTTTTCAGTTCTGCAAGCAATTTTTCGGCCTCCGCTTGTTCACCGCAGAGCTGCAGCAAAATCATGCCGCTGTTTGAACAAGTTTCCAGCCCCGCATCATGCAGTCCAAGCCGAAATCGAATATTACAGCCATTGTTTGTCAAGATTTCCTGAACCTTCGTTGCCGTCTCCACTCGGTTTTCCTGCAAGATCGCCAGAATGTAGCCACATTGTTCCATCATAGCAACGCCTCCTGTCATATTTCTTGACCGCTTAATATGATTCTTTTCTCCATTACGAAAGAAAATCCTGCCGGTCAGCCCAAATTGACCCAGCCTCTATAAACAAGGCCCCGCATGACATCCATCGTGATCTGTTCGTCTTCGAGCAGCAACTCTGTCGCATCCGTCGCTCCGATGATGATTGGTTTTCCCAGGCTCATGCAGGCGATCGC
>CAZOJA010000091.1:0-8648 GCA_964579955.1 uncultured Veillonellaceae bacterium
ACAGCCGCGTGCTCTACCATTGAGCTATCGAGGAATGTTGTCAACGTCATTTATTGTAATATAACAAACTATGTCTCGTCAATAGCTTTTCGATACTTTATTCCAGAAAATCTTTTAATTTTTTGCTACGGCTGGGATGACGCAATTTTCGCAACGCTTTTGCTTCAATTTGACGGATCCGTTCACGAGTGACCTGAAAATGGTGCCCGACCTCTTCCAGCGTGCGGGCCCGACCGTCATCCAGTCCAAACCGCAACCGCAGCACCTTCTTCTCCCGCGGCGTCAATGTTTCCAGCACTTCCTCCAACTGTTCCTTGAGCACCATGAAGGATGCCGCATCAGCAGGCGCTTGGGCATCGGCGTCTTCAATAAAATCACCCAAATGGGAATCTTCCTCTTCGCCGATCGGCGTTTCCAAAGAGACCGGCTCTTGCGCGATTTTCATGATCTCCCGCACCCGCTCGACAGAAATATCCATCACTTTGGCAATTTCATCCGGCGCCGGTTCACGGCCTAGTTCCTGTAGCAATTGGCGCGATACCCGGATTAGCTTGTTGATCGTCTCGACCATGTGCACCGGAATACGAATCGTCCGCGCCTGATCGGCAATCGCGCGAGTGATCGCCTGGCGTATCCACCATGTGGCATAAGTGCTGAACTTGTACCCTTTGGTATAGTCAAACTTTTCCACAGCTTTAATCAAACCAAGATTGCCTTCCTGAATCAGGTCGAGGAACAGCATGCCACGCCCGACATACCGTTTGGCAATACTGACAACCAACCGCAAATTGGCTTCCGACAGACTGCGTTTCGCCCGATCACCTTGTTCCAGCGCGATCTTGGCTGTATTGCGGATACGCGCCAATAGCTCGGCAGTCTGAGCATCCGGTACAGCCTCACCTTGCAACAAAGCATGTGAAAGCGCCAGATTCCCCCCCTCAATCAGACGTACTGATTCAGCTTCCAAACCTTGGCACAACTTGGTAATCTGCGTTCCCTCATTTAGTCTGATAGTTGACGGATCATCCGGTTTCAGCGCAAAATTCAATTGTTCCGTTGTCACCAGATTGCTCTGATGCCTTGCCAACACAATCAAAGCTTTTAACAATTCCGCCGTATCCGATGATCCTGCAGCTACCAGTTGCGGCAGCCCTTCCAGATCAGGGGCGATAAATACATCACCCGGGACTTCGGCCTCCGAAATTTCTATTCCTGAACCAGAAAGATGGTTTTGCAGCGCACGGACTTCTTCCTTGGTCAATTCCGTAATCGCCGACTGATATAACGCAGGAGAAATCTTCTGTCCCGATTTCGCCGCAATTTCACGCAAGCTTTTCAACACTTCACTGGTGGAACGAACTTTTGTCACGTATTCCTCAAACGCCAGCAACTGCGATGCCAACGACACCCGCTCCGACAACGGCATGGCGCCGCTCCGCGGTTCCGCAGCGTCTTCCGTCATCAGCTCGAGCAACAATTGCGCTTCGTTCCCTTTGTCCATGCGCCTGGCAAGTTTTGTTTCATCCACGGCGGAAAGCAGCGATACCCGACCGATTTCCTTCAGATACATCCGGACAGGATCGTCAATACTGACACCTTCCGGAATGACCTGTTCCAGATCAGCCTCTTCAACCACAGGCTCCGCCTCACCCGGCGCCACGTCCATGCCATCGGGATCAGGGATTTCGTCGACAATTTCTATGCTTTTCTTTGCTAGCAGCTCATAAACGTCTTCAATCTCTTCCGGAGAAATATCCTCACTTTGGAATGCATCCATGATGTCCACATGCGCAAGCATCCCATTCGTTTGTGCTGCTTTTTTGCTCAGCTCATCCACCTTGTCGCTGATGAGCTTTTTCTTGTCGATCATTCCCAAACCCTACTCCCTCCGGCTGCAAAACAAATTTATTTCAAAAAGGTGATTTCGCTAATTCGCTAATTTTTGTAAGTATTCGCTGCGCATTCATTAATTCCTGCACATAATTCAAATCTCCCTGACGCAACATTTCATCGGCTTGCATCCGATGCGTCTCATACTCTTCATTCAAGCGCGCCAACAGGATAATTTTCACGCTGTCTTCCAACGCCTGATCCTTTTCCGGGCCCTGATCCGCTTCCATAGTAAGCCTCGACAAAAAAGTCACCGTCGCTTCGTCCAGGTTCGGAAGCAATTCCGCCGGGCTAGGCTGAATGCCTGCCAAGAAAGACTGCCATATCACTTCGGCCAGCACGCGGCGAGGTCCTGCTTGAAACAATTGCGGCGACAGTTGATCCTTAACGGCTTCAAAGCTATTTGGCAATTCCAGGAGCTGACGCAGGACAATTTCTTCCGCGATTGCCAGCTTGGAATCGGCGCCTCGTTTCACCTGCACAGCTACAGGCCGTTGCGGGATGTTTTGTCCACGTTGTCGACGCAATTCGCCGCGGATCGAATTCTCATCAATCGCCAGCTTTTCAGCCAACCGAGCAATATGTGTATCGACTTCCACCAGGTTGTCCGCCAATGCCAGATAAGGTACGGCGCGGCCAACGACAGCCACTTTGCCGGTCAGGTCCGAATAATCGACGCCTGCCAATGCCTGCTCCATCTGAAAATCCAATAAGCCCGCCGCTGATTGCAGTCGTTGCCGCACCAATTCCGGGCCGTGTTTCCGCAACACTTCGTCCGGATCCTTCCCGTCGGGAAAGGATGCGACCTTAACAATCGCACCGCTTGAGCGGACAACAGACAATGCCCGCAACGTCGCATTCTGACCTGCCGAATCGCTATCATAGGCAAATACGATCTCCGGCGCATAATGCAACAACATTCGGGACTGTTCCGGCGTAAACGCCGTGCCCAGCGAGGCGACCACATTATCGATTCCGTTGCTGGCCAAGGCGATAGCATCCATATAGCCTTCGACCACAACGGCGAAACCGGCTTGTTTGATGGCACGATAAGCGCGCGAAAGGTTGAACAGAACCTTTCGTTTGTTAAACACCGGGGTTTCTGGACTGTTCAGGTATTTGGGCTGGGTATCGTCCATGACCCTGCCGCCGAACCCAATCACCCGACCACGGATATCTTCAATCGGAAACATGATCCGATTGCGGAACCGGTCATAAACGCCTGATTGCGGTCGTGGAAGAGCCAGTCCCGCTTTCACGAGGATATCCGGGGCGATTCCCCTTTTCTGCAGCGCTTTGGCGCATTTATCCCAATCATCGGGGGCAAATCCCAACCGGAATTCCTGCGCCTGATCCACTGTCAGACCACGCCTGGCAAGATAAGCAAGCGCATTGATTCCGAGCGCCGATTTGGTCAGGCAGGCCGAATAAAAATCTCGGGCCAGTTCATTTGCCCGCAGTATTTCCTCGCGTTCCTTCTCCCTGGCGCGTTCCGCCTCCGACTGCTGCTTTTCCGGCACCGGCACGCCCAGTTTCTGCGCCAGCAATTTGATGGAATCAACAAAACCAATGCTTTCTATCCGCATCAAAAAGCGGAACACGTCGCCGCCAGCCTGACATCCATAACAATAAAAAAAATTCTTCTCCGGCGCAACTGAAAACGACGGGGTCTTTTCCTGGTGAAATGGACAACAGCCCCAATAGTTGCGGCCTTTCTTCTGTAGCGGTACATATTCGGCAACAATGGACACGATGTCAGCCTGAGACCGTAACTTGTCAACAAAATCATCTGGAAGCGAATATTTTATCATAGCAATTTTATTTATTCGCTAAATTTCTTGCTATTCCTGCTATTTCCATCAGTTTTTATCCTACGTTCAAAATAAGTCGCGATAACATATGTTATAATAAAAATATATTGTTGGTCATATCAAATTATTCAAGGCGAGGAGATTGGTTATGAAACAAATCCGCATCATGCTTGTTGCCTTGCTGGTGATGGTTGCATTGATCTCAACCAGCTATGCTGCAGTCAACAACAAATATTTCCGGGCCGACAAGCAGTACTTTGACATTGAAACCGGTCAGTACGTTGTCAGCGGCAATATCGTGATCAATGTCGAAAACGGCTTCATTGCCGGGGAAAAAGCCCAAGTTAAACTTTCCACGCTCGAATTCTGGGGAACCGGCGGTTGGTTGCTCAAACAATACGACGTCACCTTCAAGGGAGACTCCGCATATGTCGTATTCGGCAAAGATATCGCCATGATTGAAGGCGGCGCGGATTTTCAGCGTCCGGATCTTCAGATCACCTCGGATAAAGTCGATTACAACTGGAAAAGCAAAGTGGCTGTTTTCAAAGGCAATGTCAAAGTAATTCAGCCCGGCCTGGCAATTGTATCCGCCGACAGCATCAAGTACAACGTGGAAACCAAGCAGTTTGTAAATTAACCGGCAGTGTTTTTCAACACTAAAAATCCCGACCGAATCTGGTCGGGATTTTCTTTTGGCCGGTTTATGAACGATTGTTTTTGAACACAATCTCCATGATTGTATTTGCCGTCTCTTCGATGGCTTTATGCGAAACATCAATCACCGGACAACCGATCCGCTCCATGATCTTCATCGCGTATTCCAACTCATCGCTGATCCGGTTTAGCGTCGCGTAGTTCGCATCCGGGGGTAACCGCATGATCTTGAGCCGTTCGGCCCGGATCTCATTCAATTTTGCCGAATCAATCACCAAACCGATGATTTTTTGCGGCGAAACTTGGAACAATTCATCCGGCGGCGGTACTTCAGGCACCAGTGGCACATTGGCCACTTTGATCTTTTTGTGGGCCAGATACATACTGAGCGGAGTTTTGGACGTACGGGAAACACCGACCAGAATCAAATCCGCCTTCAGTAAACCCCAAGGATTTTTGCCATCATCATACTTAACGGCAAATTCCACTGCCTCCACCCGTTTGAAATAATCCTGGTCCAGCATGTGAATCAGACCTGGCTTTAATTTGGGCGTTAAATCCGAGACCGTTTGAATCGCCCGAATCATCGGTCCCATAATATCAACGGTCTGCAGATTATATTTTTTTGCTTCTTCCAACAAGGTCTCCCGCAGCTCTGGCGATACCAAAGTATGACAGATGATGCAGGTGTGTTTTGCTGCTTCACGCAAGGTCTCTCGAATCTGAACGCTCGAAGTGATATAGGGGATACGGACGATGTCAAATTTGCCGGAATCAAACTGGCTGGCGGTAGCGCGGGCGACCATTTCCGCCGTCTCGCCGATCGAGTCGGATAACGCGTAAATGATAGGTAAAGTGGCTATGACGGTTACCTCCTTTTTCCCTGTCCCATTTCGACAAGCAAACGGGTGATGTTTGTTTTCGTTACACGACCCACTACTTCAAAAGCCTTGTCTTCTTCGGCTCCCAGCGGCCTGACTACAGGCAGACTGTCGATTTCGCCATCGACCAGTTTCTTCGCCGCAGTCAGAACAGACTCTTCCGGGTCGGTCATTATCATTTTCGACATCCCCGTCATTAATACCTTCACCGGAATTTTTTGCAGATCGCGACTTCCCATTGCCGCCTTCAGCAAATCTTTCCGCGAAACAACCCCTCGCAGAATGCCGCCAGGTTCCACCACGAAAATCGAACCGACATCTTCGAGAAACATTGCCACGATGGTATCATAGGCGCTGGTAGTCGTCGAAACAACGACGGGAACCGATTGGATATCCCGAACTCGGTATCGCGAAATCTCTTCGGTCAGCATATTGAAAGCGCCCTTGCCTGTGTAATAATATCCGACTTTCGGCCTTGCGTCAAGTACGCCGGACATGATAAGAATTGCCAGATCGGGGCGTAATGCCGCCCTGCTGACCCCCACCCTTTCAGCAAGCTGTTCCCCCGTCAAAGGTCCGCCAGCCTTCACCATTTCAATGATTTTTTCCTGTCGAGGCGTCAGTAGAATGAAAAACACCCCTCTCCGATTTGCTTGCCTTTAATCTACCATGTATATTCGCTATTTTCTGCCATTCCCCTGCCAGTCAGTTTCTCCAAAATAATTCTTTGTTCAATTTGCGCCACCCAATGTTTGGTCGACTTCACCGCGTCAGGGTTGACCGAAATCGAATCGATCCCACTGCGCACGAGGAATTCGGTAAAGTCAGGATAAACACTCGGGGCCTGGCCGCAGATCGAAACAGTCTTGCCATCACGATGGGCGACCTCGATCAAATGACGAATCGCCCGTTTTACTGCCAGATTCCTTTCGTCAAAAATCCTGGCCACACTGTCATTATCCCGATCGCAACCCAATATAAGCATCGTCAGGTCATTGGATCCGATCGAATAGCCATCGACATATTGATTGAACTGGTCGGCCAGAATGATATTGGACGGAATCTCGGCCATCAGCCACACCTTGAAATCGGCGCTGCGCCTTAGCCCCTCTTCCGCCATTAGTGCTGTCACTTTCGCAGCTTCGTCCACGGTGCGGCAGAAAGGAATCATCACATGCAAATTGTTAAACCCATATTCTTCACGCACTTTTTTCACAGCGCGCAGTTCCAGCCGAAACGCGTCGATATACTGCGAATCATAATATCGGGAAGCGCCCCGCCAACCGAGCAATGAACTCGGTTCCGCCGGTTCGTATTTATCGCCGCCTTTCAAATCGCGATACTCGCTGGATTTAAAGTCGCTGAAGCGCAGCGTAACCGGACGCGGCGCCATTGCCTGAGCAACTTTACGAAATGCATCGGCCAATACATTGACCACGCGATCCGGTTGGTTCGTTTCAATCAGATACATCGGATGCTCATGAATGAATGTCGTCCAAATGAACTCTTCCCGCATCAGGCCGATTCCATCACAGGGCAACGGTGCATAACGCGAGGCCAGATCAGGATCGCCCAGATTCATATATATTTTGGTTCCGGTCACCGGGAATGTCTCCACCGCGAATCCCGGACCCGCTTCAGCTGGACGCGGCTGGGCAATCAAGTCACTAATGGTCCCTTCATAAATCACCCCGTTCGTTGCATCAACCGTGATCTGCATACCGGTTTCAATTTTCAGCGTGGCTGAAGTTCCCCGGCTCTTGGTTCCCACAACGCAAGGTATCCCCAGTTCGCGGCTTACGATCGAAGCATGGCAGGTCATGCCGCCAGAATCGGTAACGATCGCTTTGGCTTTTTTCATGGCCGGGACCCAATCCGGCGCCGTCATTTCCGTGACCAGGATTTCGCCTTCCTTAAAATTATCAATCAAGTTCGGTGACAGGATCACATGCGCGATTCCGCTGACGCGACCCGGACTGGCCGGCAACCCCTTTACCAAAACTGTTCTCTCTGCTGTAGTCGCTGTTTCCGCTTCCCGTTTCATTGATACAACCTCCTCTTTTTGTTGCTTGGGCGACTGACTTGATGGGTTCACCGTCGTCGCCTGTTCCTTAAATTTATTCGACCACACCGTTTCCGGCCGGGCCTGCAAGATCCATAGTTTTCCGCTCCGTTCATCGATGGCCCACTCCATGTCCATGAAACAGCCATAATGTTTTTCGATATCGAGCGCATAACCGGCCAACTGCCTGATTTGTTCGTCGTTAAGAACCGGGATGCGTCGCAATTCTTCGGGAACTTCCTTTTCCACCACTCCGCCGCCAGGACGCCTGATCAGTTGTATCGGCTTGTCATGCACCGTTCGTTCGACAATCACCAAATCACGCTTGCTTACCCAAAACAAGTCCGGCGTCACCGTCCCCTGAACGATGTATTCGCCCAGTCCCCATGATCCTTCAATTAAAATATTATCCGAATTGCCGTTGATTACGTTGACCGTGAACATCACGCCGGACGCCTGGGAAAATACCATCATCTGTACGACGGCGCTCAGTGCCACTTCGGTGTGGCTAAAGTTCTTCTTGGTGCGGTAATAAACCGCCCTGTCGGTAAACATCGAGGCATAACATTCTTTGACCCGCTCCAACACTTCGTCGGCGCCCTGCACGTTCAAATAACTTTCCTGTTGGCCGGCAAAACTGGCATCAGGCAAATCTTCGGCAGTCGCACTGGAACGAACGGCGACAAAAGGTTCCGCATCGCCCGCCTTTCCCGCCAGTTCAGCGTATGCAGACCGAATCGCGGTTTCAAATTCTACCGGTAATTTTTCATCGACTATCGCCTGCCGGACTTTTGCACTGACAGCTCGCAACTGACGACTGTCTTCCACATCCGTAAGTTCCTGCAATATTTGTCCAATTTTTTTGTCCAGTCCGGTTTCTGCCAGAAACAGTCGATATGCGTGGGCAGTTGTTGCAAATCCATAAGGGACAGGAACGCCCGTACGCGCAGTCATTTCACCGAGCGAGGCTGATTTCCCCCCGACGAGCGCCACATCCTCCCGACCGATTTGCTCAAACCACAATACCAACTCTTCTGCAGACTTTCCTTCAGACATATTATCCGCCCCCTACCATTTTGTAATTATGTTATCATATATATAGGTTTTTAAACAATATAGCATATACTATATTGTTATTAAATATTTTAATTTAAGCAGTTGTTTGCATAACAAAAGACCGACGTCAGACAAACCCGACGCCGGTCTTTCACGTATTCGTTCAATCAATAAACTCAGATTGATCTATTATGCTTTTGCCGCCAAAACGATTTTGCTCAGATCCACGATGCCGATCGTAAGGCCGGTAATCGCCCTCAGCAAAGCAAGACGGTTGTTTCGCACCGCCAG